>JAURYI010000029.1 GCA_030654015.1 Methylococcales bacterium
TACGTTGATGCCAGTATAAAATTTACGCGCCTAGTGACTGAACATTATTTGGTAGTGGTAGAAACAAAGTGATACTGACACGCGGAGTCAAAAATCATGATTTTTGATTTCATTGCATCATGAGCTTGTGACCGCTACCTATTATTTTACAACGCGCAACGCAGGCTTGGCAGGGGGTGTTTTTTCTGGCGGCGGGGTGTTGTCAGTGTCTTCATCTTCTGGATTGAAAACCATGCCTTTACCGTTTTCTTTCGCATAAACAGCCATAACAGCAACCACAGGCGCGATAATGTGCATGGGTTTACCGCTGAAACGCGCGTTAAATTCAATGGTATCGTTACCCAAAGACAATGCTTCCACTGCTTCTGGTCTGATATTTAAAACAATTTTACCGTCATCAACAAACTGCATCGGTAAAATGGCACTGTCATTTTCAGCATCGACCAGTAAATAGGGGGTTAGCTGATTGTCCAATATCCACTCATAAATTGAGCGGATTAAATAAGGTTTTAAAGAAGTCATTTTGAAGGTTCAACCATTTCTTTTTCAGCGTCACTCAGACTGCGTTTAAAGCCTGCGCGGTTAAATAAACGTTGTGCATAATGCGTAATGACATCATCGGGTGTTGATATATCAATGCCGATGCTGGGCAGTCGCCATAATAGCGGCGCGATAGCACAGTCAATGAGTGAAAATTCATCACTCATAAAATAGGGTCTGGAGGCAAAAATAGGGGTAGCAGACAAAATACTTTCTCTGAGCATTTTTTTAGCACGCGCGGATTTTTTTTCGCCTGAAAATAAAATTTCATCCAGCAATTGATACCAGTCCTGATCAATACGCTTAATCAACATTCTCGCGTTGGCGCGAGATACAGGATCCATCTGATGCAATGGCGGATGAGGAAAACGTTCATCGAGGTATTCCATAATAATACGCGAATCGTACAGCACTAAATCACGTTCTATCAAGGTAGGTGATGTACCTGTCGGATTAAGCTCAAGTAAATCCTCAGGCGGATTATTCGGGTCGTAATATTCTATATCTGCGGCAACGCCTTTTTCGTGTAGAACGAAGCGGGCGCAGTGGCTCATCGCGCACGTTGGCGATGAAAACAGCGTCATAACAGATTTACGAGTGATAATGTTTGCCACGAATAACAACCTCTTTGAACGTGTAGGACGGTAAATTGGGGCATTATATCATGAAAGCGTGTGTTTTTGACTTGAGGGCAAGAATTAGAACACAGCGAGAGGGGGCGGCAGATTTAAAGAGTGAATGATTTTTATATTTTGACATGGCGGAATACAAACCTAGGTTTGTATTCCAATCACTCAATGTTTTGCACTACCAAGAAAACATCCCTGTTTTCTTGTGAACCGAATTAATGAATATCTTTCCAATATTCTTTTTTCAGTAAATACGCCAAGACAAGAAACAGGAACAGGAATATCAGGACATATTTACCCATGCTTTGTCTGTCCAGTTGCGTTGGCTCACCGACATAGACCAGAAAAGTAACTAAATCATTTACCATAAGATCGAATTCTTTTTCCGATAACACGCCTTCTTTAGCAAGCAGCAACTCTTTTTGATCGCCATAAATGGTTTTTCTTGTTTCAATATGCTGTTCGCCTTGCAATTGCCATAACGGATTAGGCATAGCGGTATCTTCAAAAACCAGATTATTGACACCAAACGGTCTTTTAGTATCAGAATAATAGCTTTTTAAATAGCTGTATAACCAATCAGCACCACGCACTCTGGCAATCAATGACAAGTCGGGCGGTTGCGTACCGAACCATCTTTCCGCATCGTGTTTGTTCATCGCGCTGAGCATCGGATCATAGATACTTGCGCCGAAAGGTGCGATGTCTTTTAGCACCTCTTTTTCATCGGCATGAGTATCTAGCGCAATACGCAGATAACGAACGTGTTTGATAGAGTGACAGCCCAGACAATACGTTACAAAATGCTTTGCCCCGCGTAATAATGAGGTTTTATCGCCAAGGTCAACATCCGCTTCTTGTAGCTCTACGCCTTCAGAGGCATAAGCCCCGAAAGACAGGGTCAGTAATAATAATAGTGTTATAAGATTTTTCATATCAATCCAGACTCTCTTTTAGTTTTTTTGCCAATCGAGTTGCTACATTACGCATACCTTCGGGATTAGGTCTTCGACTAAAAAACACGCTCCTAAAGGCGTGGTGTTGACCATCATCAACGGGTTCTGGGGTTATTTCAGTAATTTCCTCGAAAGTTTCCATTAATGCGGGTATTTGCTCTTCAAATGACAGTTCTTCAGTGACACGATCTGGCACAGGTTTGGTTTTTTCCCAGCGAGTATACAGCGGCATTAATAAAAAGAAGCCGAAATAAATCACGGTGAATACGCGGGCAACATTGGTGGCGACGGGAGTCGCAGGCTGTGTTCCCAAATAACCCAAAGCGATAAAGCTGATGACAAACAAGGCTAAGGCTTTTTTGTAGATACCGCCGCGATAACGAATCGAACGCACAGGATTTCTATCCAGCCACGGTAATAAAAACAACACCACAATCGCACCGCCCATACCGATAACGCCTGCGAATTTATCAGGAATCGCGCGTAAAATGGCATAAAAAGGTGTGAAATACCACACAGGAGCGATATGTTCAGGAGTTTTCATCGGATCGGCTGGAATAAAATTCGCGTGTTCCAGAAAATAACCGCCCATTTCAGGCATATAAAAAATGACTGTAGCAAAGAAGATTAAAAATACACCGACACCGACAAGGTCTTTGACGGTGTAATAGGGATGAAAAGGAATGCCGTCTAAAGGAATGCCGTTTTTATCTTTCAGTTTTTTAATATCAATGCCGTCTGGGTTGTTAGAGCCGACTTCATGCAGTGCGACAATGTGCATAAACACCAGCATCACTAATACCAATGGCACGGCGATAACATGAAATGCAAAGAAACGGTTTAATGTGGCATCAGACACCACATAATCGCCGCGTATCCACAACGATAATTCATCACCAATCACAGGAATCGCACTGAACAGGGAAATAATAACCTGTGCGCCCCAGTAAGACATTTGTCCCCAAGGTAACAGATAGCCCATAAAAGCTTCTGCCATCAAGGCAACGAAAATCAACATACCGAAAATCCATATCAGCTCACGCGGTTGTTTAAACGATCCATACATAATGCCGCGAAACATATGCAGATACACCACGATAAAGAAAGCGGACGCGCCTGTGGAGTGCATATAACGCACCAACCAGCCCCAGCTCACATCACGCATGATGTATTCCACCGAATCAAACGCCAGTTTCGCGTCTGGTTTGTAATTCATGGTCAATAAAATGCCCGTAATAAACTGATTAACCAATACCAGCAACGCCAACGAACCGAAGAAATACCAGAAATTGAAATTTCTCGGTGCGTAATAATGGGTCATGTGGTCTTTCCACAGACTCGCCAGCGGAAAACGATCTAAAACCCATTCCCCACAAGCAGTTAATCGAGACGGTTTCATACGCTTTCTCCTTCGGCTGGTTCGCCAACAATCAACAGAGTGTCAGTCACATAGCGATGAGGTGGCACTTCTAAATTAGTCGGTGCAGGTACACCACTATAAACGCGACCCGCTAAATCAAACCACGAACCATGACACGGACAGAAAAAACCGCCTTTCCATTTTTCACCTAAATCAGGAGGCGATACCTCAGGACGAAAGGTCGGCGAACAGCCCAAATGCGTACACAAACCGACTGCGACAAAAATTTCCGGTTTAACAGAGCGGACTGCATTTTTACTGGACGCGGGTTGAAGAGATTCCAAAGACTCAGGATCTCTCAACTCACCGTCTAATGTTTTTAACGTTGCCAGTACCTCAGGTGTTCTATTAAGTACCCAGACTGGCTTCCCTCGCCAAGCAACCCTAATCAATTGCCCTGTCTCCATCTTGGATAGATCAACGTCAACAGGTGCGCCCGCCGCCATTGTTTTCACACTCGGCTGCATTTGCGAAAGAAAAGGAACGGCTAAATATCCCGTACCGACAGCACCAACTACGGTTAAAGCCGTAGTTAAAAACTGGCGTTTAGATTGATCTACGCCTTCATTATTCATTATAGAGTTCTCCTCATTAGGTCTGTGGCTTAAAAGCTCTTTATTGTTTTATCAATATACCACTAGAAGCCCTTACATTTGAAGTGTTGTATGCAATTGTTTACAGTAATTAATGAACCTCGTAGCTTGAAAAACCTAAGTTCATGAACTTGCGTGACATTCTTTATAATTTATGCGTGCTAACTGTCATCAAACACGCCCCCGTACTGGGTTTTGACTATAAAACAGGAAGGAATATAAATACTTGCAGATAAGAAAAACTGACAGGCAATAAAAAGCCCCCGTCTGTTTTGCAACATTGTGGGTAGCCCCTACAAAACAATGCAGGTCAATAAAATCAATAGGTTACAATAGTTGCTTTCATCTTTATGGTTTAGATATACGATATAAATCAATGGATTGGAAAACACATATTCCTATAATATGCCTCACCTGCATCAATTTGTAGGGACTATCAACTATTCGTAAACACTTCCCCGAATGGGACAGTTACGACGAAACCAAACAAATATCGCAGTAACAGGTTTAACCCACTATTCCACCTTAGATATTAATCTTTAGGACGGTACATAAGCGATTGCGCCGTTTTTAATTGCAGTGTCTACACGGGTTTCTAAGTCTTTAATCTCACCGATTCTAAAACGGCTTTCTTCGCTAACTGGGTCAAGTTGTACTTTTTCACGATAAAAGCTTTCTAAGTCTTCTATAAAGGCTATGTCTTCGCCTTGTGCTTTTAGGTAGAGTAAGTATTGATGTAAGGCGAAGTCGCGGGTGATAAAGGCGCGGTCGGTTTTTTCTTCGTCTGTGCCTTCGGCGATAAATTTATCCCCTGTTAAAGGTTCATAGCGTCGGTCTAATAAGGGAAAATGAGTGAGTATGCGGGCGTAGTCTTCTAAACTTAAGCCATACAGTTTGGCGATACGAGCATCTATTTCTGCGCGTAATAAGGCGCGTTTATTTAGGTCTTTTTCGGCGGAGTCTTTTGTCCATGTATTATCTGGATAAATATGATTCCAATAGTTTGCCATTTCTTCGGTGGTACAACTCAGTTTTACCGCATGTTGACATAATTCTGTGCTTAACGTTTCATCAATATCGGCTAAATTAGGCACAGGAATTTGGGTTAAAAAATTCATGGTCATTGAAGTTGATACTCGTAAACGGATAAGAAAATCCCAAACAAAAGACGACATTAAACATTGCGTGAGAATCAAATTTGTTAATGAGGCATCCTCAAAAGTAAAGGTTGGAACTTTATGCCCACAAGCAATATTTTCGGGTAATAATGAAGATAAAGTTGTTCGTTCATTTGTCGCGCCTGTAACATCACAAAAACCAAGTTTCGGTTGTAAATTTATTTGAGCTTCTTTTAGGCTTACATAAACTCTAGGTTTTAACGCTTTATTATCAAAATCTAAACTTTCCCATTTAGCCGTTCTGCCTTCGCCTTCTAAATATTGTTTTTGGCAATGGTCAAAAATATGCACCATGCGCCCTTCGTATAACGGTTGATATGTTTCATCAGGAACAATATAAAAATGCTCTATGCTTAAATGTGAATTTTTTTCAGCTGCTTGTTTGTCCGCTGAATGAATATAAACAATTAATTTTTCTTCCTTTTTTAAACTTAATTCAACTTTTTCATAATCGCGATTTTCATAAAAATCCGCTTTACTAGAAACTAAACCCGTAAAACCGCGTATCGCCATCCATTCAGGTTTTTTAAATAAATACGCATCATTAGTCATATCTAATTCACGACGATATTTTATTTTCCAATCACTTTTAGCTAAGGCTGGAAAATTCTGATGCAATTTAGACACTAAAGCACTATCACCCGCTGATTTAAAATCTAATAACGCTAAGGTTTCAGGACTAAAGGCTTGAATGGCTTCAAACGATAAATCCATTAAACGCAAACTCGCGGGGGTTTCATTTAAAACGTTATCATGTCGCAACATAAACGCGGCATTAAAAGTATGATTTGCTTTAGGTGCTTTATCCTCGGCTAACTTTTCAAACACAAAGCTGGTAAATTTAAAACTGGTGTGAATACCAAACGCCCATTTACGGAAATTCTCAAAGGTATAAAGCTGTTCTAATTGATTATGCTGAAATAATAATTGCCTTAAAGCAGTACAGCCTTCGGCTTGCCATAATCCAGCAGGAGTCACAAAACCGACACGCCCACCGACACGCGCACATTGATAAGCCCGTTCAATAAAAAAACGAAACAAATCAGGATCACCGCCTGTTTTTTTACCGTCAACTAAGGTTGATTGATGTTGATAATGCTCACTTTCTTTTAAAAAGAATACCGTTTTTTGAATAGTATTTTCATAATCTACCCATTCTTGAGGTAAATGCGGGTATTTTAGTTCTAATTCATGTACCAACTTTTTAATGCTTGTGCCTTGGCTATTGGCAACTTCTTTAGAATACGGCGCGTAAAAGGCTTTCGTTTCAGGTTTAATTTTATCCCACGGCGGATTACCTAACACCACATCAAAACCATAATCCGCTTTAGGTTGCCCTCTTACATCAAACGCCACTTCGGGAAACTCTAATTGCCAATGAAAAAACATCGTCGGACGTGCGCCATAACCATGTTCTGTATTTTTTCTAACCCGCTTAATAAAACTGTTATTTTTAAATTTTTCTAATTCCGCTTGTCGTTGCTCAGAATCTTTAATATTACAAATTTTTAACAATTGGTTATACAAACTATTGCCATGCACCGCAAACGCTTTGCCGCCACGTTCATCAGGCTCAACAAAAAACCACTGCGCACACCATAAATCAGCTAATAATTTATGTGCCGATAACTCTCTAACAATTTGTTGATATTTTTTACGCTTATTATGAATATCATCCCTATCAGCACTGCTTGCCGCTAATAAATTACGCACATTTTCCAATACACCACTGATAATATTTTCATCAATAAAAAATAACTCTAACTGCTGGGGTTCGGTTTGTACTTTTTTACATTTAGTTTCTAACGTTTCTTTAGTGCGCGGCTTAACTTTCCATACCATTCCAGACGGTAACACTTTAAGCTCTAAAGCTGGCTCTTTTAACTCATCAACATCCGCCCCTAATAAACTATTACCAACCTTAAAATGATGCGATAAAAACGATAACGGTTTTGCATATTCAGCCGTATGCAGCCATAAAGCCACTTTTGCCAACTCCACCGACATCGGGTTGTAATCCACCCCATAAATACAGTTATCAATAATTTTGCGTTTCCAATACGCCCGTTCTACAGCATCCTTAGTATCTTTAACCCCTTTATCAGGATGCGCCAAATCTTGCGGGTCACAATACATCGCCAAATAACGCGACATCACATCAACGACTTTGACTAAAAAATGTCCACTGCCCATTGCAGGGTCTAAAATCTTTAATTCTAAAATTTTATTAGGGTCAGCTTTACAGGTTTTTAATAACGGTAATAAAGTCGCATTGACCAACTGAGTCACCATTGAGTCAGGGGTAAAATAAGAACCACTGGCTTTACGCTCGCCCTTCTCATTTTTTAACACTAACTCGGATAACTCGCCGCTCTCATCTAAAATCAAACGCTGTTCTAATAAGCCTTCGTAAACATCGCCTAAATCCCTAACCTCTAATTCTTTCCAAACAATCTCTTCTTTTCTCGCTTCATCGGCATACATTAACGCAGTTAAAACATTTTTTAATGCTGCATCCGTCATCCGCCATTTAAGTAAATCAGTATGCGTTTCTGGGTCAAATAAACCACCGTTATAAGCAGGAACGCCATAATTTAAATCGCCTCTATCAATATCTTTAAAAAAGTTTTGTAAAACACGATACACTGAAGAGCGTTCTAACTGGGCAGGGGTTTTATTTTCTAATTTTTTTAATAATGTCGAAAGCGCGTATTCCTCAGCATAAGCGGTTAATTCGCCATCGACTTCTTTTAATAATAATTGCCGACTTTCTGCTTTAAGAATAAATAACAAGCGATAAAGTAAAATTAACGATTGCTCGCGTAAATAATCTAAATCTGCCTGCTGTGGTTCTTCTGCGATAAAACCTTTAGCCCTATTCGTTTTATCTAACCAAAAACCATTGGCAATTTGTTCCACCGCACTATGAGCATTTTGTTTTAAAACATCACGCAGATTAGCATTTGCTTGTTCCGTTTCATTAAAAAGATTATTTAAAAAACCTGATGAATGCGCTTTAGCACCGTATAAATGCTCAAATAAAGCAAAGGTTTTAATATCTTCATCATTTAGTTTACGTTTATTTTTACCAATGAACTGTTGTAAAAATAACACTAAATCAAATCTAAAATAATTTTCTTGATTGCTTTTATGTGATAAACGCCAACTTAAACCATTAGATAAAATGCCCCATTCTTTATCATAATTATTCAAATACCCGTCTAATTGGTGGATATGTTTCGTATTATCGGTATTTTCACTGGCTTTTTTAGCCTCTAAAATAAACACCGCAGGCTGGCAAAACTGCTTGCCATTAAATGTTAGATTGCTAGCTAAGGCTTTATTAACCGCTTGAATATTTTTTTCTGAACTGAATAAAATCATATCAGGACGGTCAGATTTATTTTCTCCCGTTAAACTTTTATTGTTAGCGATTTTATGTTCAAAGCCCATTATTTCTAAAGTTTTTCTAATAATCCCTTGTTCTATCTCGCTTTCAGAGAGGTTTAAAACTTTAAAACCTGTAGGAACACCGAGTAATTTTACAGCTTTGTCCGTTTTAGAAAGGGGTTGTAAAACCGTTGCGGCTGCTTTATCCCAATATTTAACCAATTCTGTTAACTGTTTAGCTGATTTTTTTAAATCACTTTCTGTTATATACAAAAAGTTCTCATTCTGGGCAAAAACATCAAATACGGATTGGGTAAATAACCCTTGATTATCAACAAAATTCATTAATATAAGCCTAAAGTGGTAGTGTATTAAATTTGTTGTTTTTACGTTGAGACATGACTGCTAGTCCTTCAAGGACTGGCAGTCATTAAGTATCACAGCAACAGGTTTAACCCATTACCGTTTTATAACTTCATTTCCCAATACAAAAACTAGAAAATATTTTCCCCAGTAAATCATCGGAACTGAACTGTCCTGTGATGTCGGCGAGGGCGTTTTGCGCCTGTTTTAAATCTTCGGCAACCAGTTCACCTGCAAGGCTGGTTTGTAGTTGCGATAAGGCGCGGGTGACGGATTCATAGCCTTGATTTAAGGCTTCGATGTGTCGTCGGCGGGCGATAAACACGTTTTCAGTGTTGGCGTTAAAATCTACGCTTTGTTTCAGGTGTTCAGTGAGCAGTTCCATGCCCTGCCCTGTTTTGATGGACAGGTAGATTTCGCTTTGATGTTCATGTTGTTTAATTTCTGGCGTGATACCCAATAAATCGATTTTGTTGTAGATTTTGGTGATGTCGATATGGGCGGGTAATGACGCGAGTAATTCTGGATCTTCGGTTTCTCTGGCATCAATCAACAGCAGAATCTTGTCGGCTTTTTCAATTTCTGCCCACGCGCGGCGGATGCCTTCCTGTTCGATAGCGTTATCGCTGTCGTGCAATCCTGCGGTGTCGATGATGTGCAGCGGCATCCCGTCCAGTTGTATGCGTTCGCGCAATACGTCGCGCGTTGTGCCAGCTATATCGGTGACGATAGCGGCTTCATGTCCTGCCAGTGCGTTCAATAAGCTGGATTTACCTGCGTTGGGTTTGCCTGCGAGAACGATGGTCATACCGTCATGCAGTAATCGCCCTTGATTGGCGGTTTTTTGGATGTGTTCGAGTCGCTCTAATAAGCGAATAAGGCGATTTTCAACCACGCCATCACTGAGAAAATCAATTTCTTCATCGACAAAATCAATCGCAGCTTCTACATAAATGCGCAGTTCGGTGAGTTCTTCAACCAGTTGGTTGATTTGCTCGGAGAATACCCCCTGCATGGATTTTTGTGCGGAACGCACTGCTTGTTCGGTGCTGCTGGTGATGAGGTCGGCAACCGCTTCCGCTTGAGCCAAATCCAGTTTATTGTTTAAAAACGCGCGTTCTGTAAATTCACCTGCATTGGCGAGTCTTGCACCTAAGCTGATGACGCGGCGTAATACCATATCCAGCACCACTGCGCCGCCGTGTCCTTGCAATTCAAGGGTATCTTCGCCTGTGTAGGAATGCGGATTGGGAAAATACAAGGCGATACCTGAATCAATAATGCTGTCGTCACTATCGAGAAACGAAGTGTATACGGCGTGACGTGGCGTTATAGGTTTGTTGAGCAGTTGACGGGCAATATCAACAACTAACGCACCTGAAATGCGGATAATGCCAACTCCACCGTTACCTGAGGGTGTGGCAATAGCAGCGATAGTATCGGTGTTTTTTAACATTATCATGTCTCAATATGAAAAAACCTCCGAGATTTAAAAACCTCGGAGGTTTGGGCTTGTTTTAGTAGACCAAAAAGCCGTTATGGTGCTTTTTCTATTTGCTTCGTAATGATGGTTTGTTGAATGATGGACAGGGTGTTGTTGATAACCCAGTACAGCACTAAACCAGCAGGGAAGAACAGGAAGAACACAGTGAACACGATAGGAAACATTTTCATGACTTTCGCCTGAATAGGATCAATCGGTGCTGGATTGAGACCTTGCTGAATTTTCATGGTAATACCCATAATCACAGGTAATACATAGAACGGATCTTGTATGGATAAATCCTGAATCCATAACATGAACGGAGCCTGACGGAATTCAACGGTTTCACTCAATACCCAATACAATGCCATGAACACGGGAATTTGTACCAATATGGGTAAACAGCCGCCCAATGGATTCACTTTTTCCTTTTTGTACAATGCCATCATTTCAGTGTTGAAACGCGGTCTGTCATCGGCAAAACGCTCTTGCAGTTCTTTCAAACGCGGTTGAATTTTGCGCATTTTCGCCATTGATTTAAAACTGGCTTGAGACAGCGGGAAAAATAACAGTTTGATACATAAAGTAACGCCGATAATAGCGATACCCCAGTTGCCGACTACGCTGTGAATTTTTTCCAGTAACCAGTAAATAGGTTTACCAACAAACGTCAGTACACTGTAATCAACGGTTAGTTCCAGACCTGTCGCTACTTTTTCCATGACAGGCTGAATTTTTGGCCCAGCATAGAGTTGTGCGGAAAACTTGGTCTCAGTGTTATTCAGGACATTAATGGAGGGCGAGTAAGAGCCGATTAAATAGCGACCATCTTTTAATTCATCGGTGTATAAATTATTTTCCTGATCCGCAGGTGGAATCCATGCCGACGCAAAATAATGTTGAATCATTGCCGTCCAGCCGCCTTTAGTGGCGACTTTAAGATTCTCTTCGCTCATGTCATCGAAGCTGATTTTCTGGTATTTATTTTTGTCAGTATAAACAACACCGCCGTCATACGCTCTCATACCGCCTGTGAGCATATTGCCTTTGTCTTCGGTATTAGGAACGCGCAATAATTGGCTGTATTGTCTGCCAGTCCACATTTTCCCTGTGTTGTTTTTAATGCTTTGCTCCAGTGCAATTGCGTAGCTACCGCGTGTAAAAGTAAATACTTTGCTGACCGTCAAGCCATTATTGTCTGTCCATGTTAATGGTACGGATAGGCTTTCTTGCCCGTCTGCCAAGGTGTAACTGTCTTGTGCTGCAGTAAATACACTGTAGTGATTAGGTGCGGTGGCAGATTCTTTTTCAGTAATAAAACCACTTTGCGCAAGAAATAATTTTTCTGCATTGCTGTTAAACAATCTGACTGGTGCGGTATTTTTTTCTGCAACCGACATACCCACTAAACTGCGTAAGTAGTCAACGGTGGTATTGGATTTTTCAACGGGGTAGTTGAGCAAGTCCAGATTTAAAATCGTGCCGCCCTGCGGATCAATTTCCAAAGCGATAACATCGGTTTTGACTTTGATGGTACTGGTTTTGGCAACGACTGCGGCAGTTAAAGGCACAGAACCTGCTGGCTGTTCACTGCTACCGCTTTCTGCGGTTGTGCCGCCTGTGGTACTGGGCAGGTCATCGACATTAATAGCGGTACTGGCTATTTCTGCGGCGGGTGGTTTGGGGCCATAATCAATTTGCCAAGCTTGATACAACATAAAAACAAGCATTGCAAACGTAACGACGAGTATAAATCTTATGTTATCCATTCTTTTTACCAAATTTTTCTGGAACAGGATCAATGCCGCCTTCATGGAAGGGATGGCATTTTAATAATCTTCTGAGTGTGAGATAGAGGCCGATAACAGTGCCGTGGCGTGTCAGTGCTTCCAGCGAATAATGAGAGCAACTTGGATAGAAACGACAGTTAGACCCAAGCAAGGGGCTAATAAAGTACCGATAAAATTTTATCAGTGCTATGAGTGCGAAGCGCATCGGGCGACCAACCTAAGCCAATGCTTTTCCAAAGACTTTCTTAATAATTCCAGCGGCACACCGATTGCCTCTTTACGAGCCAAAACGACAATATCTATATTGCCCAGATTTTCTTGTAACCTAAAGTTTTCCCTGACAGTACGTTTAATAATATTTCTATGCACTGCTTTTCGTATATTTTTTTTAGCTATCGCTAAGCCTAGCCGTGAATGATCTAAATCATTTTGAATGGCTAACAGGGTAAAATATTGGTCACTGGATTTTACAGGCTTAGCAAACACTTTTTTATACTCAGCCGGTTTTTTTAACCGGCACTGAGGGGAAAAACTAAAAGTGGCTGTTTCACACACGCGTTAACTGTGCGCGACCTTTCGCTCTACGCGCTTTAATGACGTTACGACCGCCGACAGTTGCCATTCTGGCACGAAAGCCGTGAGTTCTTGCACGTTTGATTTTACTTGGTTGGTATGTTCTTTTCATTTTACTATGAGCCTACAGATGAGTTTTAACAAAAACGGATAAAAAAGACTGCCGATGATAAAATAATCCATGCACACTGTCAATTCTGTAGTGTAATGTTTTATTACGGTATAGTGGTACGCCCTTCACACCCATCGAACTATTATCGACTGCACATGAATTCAATCTGGAACAACTGTCTTGCTAAACTTGAAAATGAAATACCCAGTTCAGACTTCAGTACATGGATACGCCCGCTTCAGTCGGTAGAAGATGCCACTCAGATTAAATTACTCGCACCCAATCGTTTTGTACTGGACTGGGTCAAAGAACATTATTTTGCCAAAATAGAGACCTCTGTTCGGGAGTTTTCTAATGGAACAATGAGTTTAAATCTGGAAATCGGCTCCAAAAGTTCTGCACCTCCTGCCGCAGTAACTGCCACTAAAAAAACGGGCAAACAGGACGCGGAACCGAAAAAAGCAGGGCCTAATTTCCTGAACAAAGCCTTTACCTTTGATAATTTTGTCGAAGGTAAATCCAATCAGTTGGCAAGAGCCGCATCGTTACAAGTGTCTGAAAATATCGGCAGAGCCTACAACCCACTATTAATTTACGGCAGTTCAGGCTTGGGCAAAACCCATTTAATGCACGCTATCGGCAATGCCATTGTCGCCAATAATCCGTCTGCCACCATTGTTTATCTGCATTCGGAAAAATTCGTACAGGATATGGTCAGAGCCTTACAGCAGAATGCTATCGGGAAATTTAAGGAATATTACCGCGCCATTGATGTGCTGTTAATTGATGATATTCAGTTTTTTGCGGGCAAGGAACGTTCACAAGAAGAGTTTTTTCATACCTTTAATTCGTTATTGGATAGAAAACACCAAGTGGTTCTCACCTGCGACAAGTACCCCAAGGAAATTGTCGGGCTGGAAGAGCGGTTAAAATCGCGTTTCGGTTCAGGATTACCCGTGTCTATTGAGCCGCCCGACATGGAAACCCGCGCCGCTATTTTGCTGAAAAAAACCGCGCAATCAAATATCCATCTGCCGCAGGAAGTGGCATTTTTTATCGCCAAACGCATTCCGTCCAATGTGCGTGATTTAGAAGGTGCATTGCGCCGAGTGATTGCCAATGCGCAATTTACGGGGCGTGACATCACCATCGAATTTACTAAAGAAGCCCTGCACGATTTAATTTCTTTGCAGGACAAGCTGGTCAATATCGACAATATTCAAAAAACCGTCGCTGATTATTACAAAATTCGCATCGCCGATTTATTGTCCAAAAGCCGTAGTCAGCCCATCACTCGACCACGGCAAATCGCCATGTGTTTAGCCAGAGAACTGACCACGCAAGGCTTATGCGCTATCGGTGATGCCTTTGGTGGACGCGATCACACCACTGTTATCAATGCCTGTAAAAAAGTGGCTGAGTTGAAAAAATCGGACATGAAAATCGCCGAAGATTATGCCAATTTACTACGCTCTTTATCACACTAACTGCTTGAGCCATTATGTATTATCAGGGTATTAAAAAAGTCATCACCCAACGCCCCATCATTAAAAAAGCGGTTCAATTCGGTGCTATTCACCCACTATTAGCGCGTATCTATGCCGCCAGAGGTTTAAGTACCGAAACAGAATTAGATAGAAGTCTAGCCAAACTGCCCTCCCCGTGGTTGTTATCTGGGATGACGGAGATGGTGGAGCAATTAATCACCGCGATTAAAGACCAGAAACGCCTGTGTATCGTCGCCGATTTTGATGCCGACGGCGCGACCAGTTGCGTAGTTGCGATTAAGGGTTTGCAATTACTGGGAGCGAAAAATGTAAGTTTTGTTGTACCGAATCGCTTTGAATACGGCTACGGTTTAACGCCTGAAATTGTCGAACTGGTTAAACTGCAAACCCCCGACATTATTATCACCGTCGATAACGGCATCTCCAGCGTAGACGGCGTAAAAGCCGCGAAAGATGCAGGTATCAAAGTCTTGGTAACCGACCACCATTTACCGCCCGCTGAATTACCCGAAGCCGATGCTATTGTGAATCCTAATCTGCTTGATGACAAGTTCCCCAGCGGCGCATTAGCGGGCGTGGGCGTGATGTTTTATGTGTTGCTGGCACTGCGTAGCCGCTTGCGGGAACAGCACTGGTTTGAGCAGCAGCAGGTCGCAGAACCCAATCTTGCGCAGTTACTGGATTATGTCGCCTTAGGTACGGTTGCCGATGTGGTGGCACTGGATCAGGTCAATCGCATTCTGGTGTATCAAGGCTTACAACGCATTCGTACAGGACGGGCGCACGCAGGTTTAATGGCATTAATTGAAGTCTCAGGCAAAAATTATCAGACCATGAGCGCGACTGATTTCGGTTTTTCGCTAGGCCCCCGATTGAATGCCGCAGGGCGCATGGATGATATGGCGATAGGTATCGAATGCTTATTGACTAACGACCCGCAACTGGCAAAAGAACTCGCCGCGCAACTGGATGAATTTAATCAGGATAGGCGCGAAGTCGAAGGCGTGATGAAACAACAAGCCATCAGCTATCTTGCAGAAATGAAACCGCTGGATGAGCGACATTTACCTGCGGGGGTGTGTTTATACGATAAAACGTGGCATCAAGGCGTTATCGGCATTCTGGCATCCCGCATCAAAGACCGTATTCATCGCCCTGTGATTGCCTTTGCGCCCGCTGGCGACGATTTAATCAAAGGTTCGGCGCGTTCCATTACAGGTGTACATATTCGTGATGTACTGAGCGATATTGCCAGTCTGCATCCGCAGTTGCTCAGTAAGTTCGGCGGTCATGCAATGGCGGCAGGTTTAAGTTTAAAAATGCACGATTATCCGCCGTTTGCGCTGGCGTTTGATGACATGGTTGCCAAGCGATTGGCTCATGTGGATTTAGAACAAAAAGTATTATCCGATGGGGAATTGAGCGAACAGGACATGACGGTGGAATTTGCCGAGCTGTTACAAAATGCAGGGCCGTGGGGACAGGAATTCCCAGAACCCATTTTTGACGGTGTATTTGATGTGATTCAGGCGCGAATTGTCGGACAGCGGCATCTTAAATTAGTGCTGAGAAAACCAGACGGACAGCTACTGGTTGATGCGATTGCCTTTTCTATCGACCAACCTGAAAAATGGTTAGGTCTACGGCAGACACACGCCGCTTATCGACTGGATATTAACGAATACCGAGGTAACCGTACTGTGCAGTTTATTGTGCAGTATCTGGAAAAAATTATTTAATCATCAGACCTGACAGGTTTTAAACACCTGTCAGGTCTTTATCAAGTCAGCGACTTATTTTTTATCGCCTTTCTTGTCTTCTTTTTTGTCTTTATGTTCTGGCTTTACTGGGATAGTGTCGTGATGCTTGTCAGGTGCGGCTTCTGCTTTAGCAGGTTCAGCTGGTTTTGCTGTACCCGCTTCTTCAACAACAGCGGCAGGTTTGTCTTCTGCAACTGGTGCTGGTTCAACCGCCGCTGGTTTGTCTTCTGTCAATGGAACCAAAATTTCCACTTTTGCTTGTTTACGCATTTCTTCGACCATTTTTTGGACTTTTTTGCGTTCTAACAGTGGTTTCAGTTGTTCTTTAACGGCATCAAACGGAGGTGGCGTTTGGGCGCGTGAATCTTCTCTTAAAATGATGTGATAACCGAACTGGGTTTTTACAGGCTCTTTTGAATATTTGCCTTTTTCCAATTTAGCCACTGCTTCCGAGAACGGTTCAACCATTTGTCCCGCCGCAAACCAGCCTAAGTCACCGCCGTTTTGTGATTCTTTTGCATCCAAAGAATGCTTATTCGCCAAATCGGCAAATTTCGCACCTTTGTCTAAATCAGCAATCAGTTTTTTGGCTTCGGCTTCGTCTTTAACCAAAATGTGGCTGGCTTTGTATTCGGTTGCATTTGAACCGCCTACTTTGCTGTCATATTCGGCTTTCAGGTCTGCGTCAGTAACAGGATTGGTTTTTAAATAGTTTTGCAGGTCAGCTTGAGTTAATAAGGTGTTTCTGGCACTTTCAAGTTGAGTGACGACTTCAGGTGACTGATCCAGTTTCTTTTGCAGAGCATCCTGAATCAATAACTGGCGTTGTACCAATTCTTCAATCAATTTTTCTTTAGGAAACGTTTGACCTTGACCGCGTACCGCAATTTCTTTTTCCAGATCAGCCAGTGTTGATTTGGCGATGTACTGACCATTGACAACCGCAACTGCATCGGCTTTATCAACAACAACCGCAGATGACGAGCTGGCAGCTGGTGCAGTGCCATTGGTAGCAGGTGCTGAGCCTTTGTCACAACCAGCAATGAGTGCAGTACCTGCAACCAGCAGAGAGACGAGCTTTTTTTTCATGGGTTTAATCCTTATTCTTCAGAAGGTGAGAGAGCATTAATGCCTAAGGCATGAATTTGTTGTTTCATCATATCGCCCAAGGCTTGATAAATTAATTGGTGGCGTTGCACTAAACTTTTACCTTCAAACATCTCGGCAACAATAGTGACATTGTAATGACCGCCGCCACTGCGTGCGCCCGCATGACCTGCATGAGCCGCGCTATTGTCAATAATTTCTAATGTGTCTGGTTTAATCGCTTCGGTAAGTAAACGTCTGATTGTATCGGTTGTCATTGAGGAAAGACCTTTTTAAAGGGTTTAACAGTGACACGGGCATAAACACCCGCATCTATGTAAGGATCAGCCACTGCCCATTGCTGTGCGGCGGCTAAGTCAGTAAATTCTGCAACAATTAAGCTGCCCGTAAAACCCGCTTCCGCTGGGTTTTCGCTGTCAATTGCAGGATGAGGGCCTGCCAACAGCAAGCGTCCTTCATTTTGCAAAGCCTGTAATCGTTCAAGATGAGCAGGTCTTGCCGCCAGTCTTTTACTCAGGCTATCGGCGACATCTTCGCTGATAATAGCGTATAGCATCAATTATTCCTCGGTTTCAGTCGTTTCGTTAGGATCAGGAATGTATTTATATAAAAAAGCCATTTGTACCACGATAAACGCCAGCATCAGCGCAGGTGCAATAAAAGTTTTAAAATACACCCAGTCATCGGTTGCGTAGTTATACATCACATACACATTGAGAAAACCGACACCGATAAAAAAACTTGCCCACGCTAAATTCAACCGTGTCCAAATTTCAGGCGGCAATGCCATATTGTCCGACATCATGCGCTCAATAAAGGGTTTTTTACCGATGAATTGACTACCCAAAAATACCGAACCAAACGCCCATTCAATAATGGAAAATTTCCATTTAATAAACGCTTCATCCTGAAAATACAGCGTTGCACCGCCCATTACTACCACCAATCCCAGCGTCACCCATTGCATGGTTTCTACTTTACGATAGCGAAACCAGATGAACGCAACCTGAATAATGGTTGCCATAATCACCACCGCCGTAGCGACGTAGATGTCATACACTTTAAACGCAATAAAAAATAACAGGATAGGGAAAAATTCTAAAAGTTGTTTCATAAATATTTTGGAATGGCGATGTTAGCGCGTTATTGGGCAAGAGGAAGGCGTTTCAGTCATCAGCACCGAATTATGGCTGAATCAGGATTTTTCAATACGAGTAATCTAACTAAGGGTGAAAAAGTTTTACATGATAAATGACTGCCAGTCCTTGAAGGACTGGCAGTCATATTCCTGAAAACT
>JAURYI010000034.1 GCA_030654015.1 Methylococcales bacterium
CCAGCATTTCCATATCATGCCCGTCAAACGGGCCGATGTAGTTGTAACCCAGTTCTTCAAACAGCGTGCCGGGTACTATCATGCCTTTAACGTGTTCTTCAGTGCGACGGGCAATTTCCCACACGCTGGGCATTTTACTCAGGGCTTTTTTACTTTCTTCGCGGATTGAGGAATAAAACTTACTCGACAAGATTTTGGTTAAATAATTGCTCATTGCGCCCACAGGTGGGGAAATCGACATATCGTTGTCGTTGAGAATCACCAGCAGATTGGCATCAATTGCCCCTGCGTGGTTCATCGCTTCAAACGCCATACCGCCCGTGATACTGCCATCACCGATGATGGCGACCATTTGTTTGTCTTCGCCTTTCAGCGAGGAGGCAATCGCCATACCTAACGCGGCACTGATCGAGGTGCTGGAATGCCCGACACCAAAGGCATCGTATTCACTTTCTGCACGACTCGGAAACGCCGACACGCCGTCGCGGGTGCGAATGGTGGTCATGCGGTCTTTACGCCCAGTCAGAATTTTATGCGGATAGGCTTGATGACCCACATCCCATACCAGTTGATCCGACGGCGTATCAAATACATAATGCAGCGCGACGGTCAGTTCCACCGTGCCTAGGCCTGCCGAAAAATGCCCGCCCGACACGCTCACCGATTGGGTTAAAAACTCGCGCAATTCTTTTGCCAACGGCTTGAGCTGGTCTTTGCGCAGTTTGCGGACATCGGCGGGCGTGTGGATGTGATCGAGTAAATGGCTTTGTGTGGTCATATTAGTAGAGGGGTTCGCGATAGAACATTAGGATAATGCCAATCTGAAACAGAGCGGCAACAGAAATAAAACCGGCAATGCGATTTCTGGGGTTATCGAGCTTTAATTCCAGCCAGCGACCGCACGCCAGAATCAGGGAAAATACGCCCATTGTAGTGTGACCGACTTGGATCAAAAACGCGCTTTTCGGTTGAAAACCAACGTGTGAATGGGTCAATAACATCAAACCACCAAACGCTGCTAACACGGGAAACACCAGCGGCAATCTGCTGTGCGGCTTTTTACTGACTCTTGCGGTGAGTTCAATAACGCCCAAGACAAATACCAGTAAAGTGGCGATACGGTGTTGTAATACTTCGCCATTATTAAAGGTGCTGTCCCAAAAACCAATCGGCCCCAGCGGCCAGCTTTCGGCATCACTGCGGAAAAACAGAAAAATACCCAGACAGAAAAAGCCCAGTGGCCAGTATCTGCTTAAGCCGACATATTTATTGGTTTGCGCCAGTTTCAGATACGACACCATCGCAAAAAAGCTCATGGTGGTGAGGAAAATACCTGCGATATTGTGATTGTAATTTGACCATTCGGTCGCCGCCATTGACGGCGTTTGGTCAATAATCGCGACCCGTCCCGCTTCACCTGCCAGTAAGGCGGTGTGTGTCGGTGAGCTGGTTTGTGGAATTTGCGGGTGGAAGGTATTTAATACTTCCTGCCAGCTTGCGGTTAAATGCGCAATATCAATAGCGGGCGGTTGTGATGCCAAACTGGCGGCAGTAAACAATAAGGTAATTAAAACAAAGGTTTCCGCTTCGATGTAATAGGGTACACGGTTGTTTAATGCGTGGCTGTCACCTGTTAATCTATAGGCGATAACGGCGGATTTATTGAGATAGGCAAAGCCTAACGCGAGTGCCATTAAGCAGATTTTGACCAGCAATAAATTACCGTAGCCTGTACCGATAAATCCGTTCCAAGTGTCGATATATTGCAGGGTCATCAATACGCCTGAAAACAAAATCGCCACAACGGAGGCAATACCGAACTTGGAAAAACGCTCCAGTAATAATGGCCAGCAGTCGGCGGACACTTGTTGTTTTTCGCGCAATAGCCATAAATTAACCAGTTGAAAAACTCCGCCTATCCACGCAGCGGCAGCTAATTGGTGGAACACGGTGAACGTCATCAAAAAATATTGATTTTCAAAACGTCCTGCGCCGTGTATCAGCCACGCGCCTGAAATAATCATCGGTACGGCGACGATGCCTGTAGTCATCCAATGTTGTTTGGAATAGGGGTGATGCCGCAAGACCTGATAAACATAAGTGGCTAATACTAGCGTCAATGCGGTGCGAATCAGTCCGCCGATAAATTGCGTGGTGCTGGCAAATTCGGGAAACGGCCAGCGTTCCAGTACAGCGGTCATCAACCAGATTTTCAGCACGATTTTAAACGCTTGTGCCGCAGCCAACCAAAAACCGCCTTTGTATAACAGGGCAATGGTTTTTTCCATTAATAATGGATTAAACTTGTCCTGTTCCAACCATGGACGTAATAAAAATAAGCCCCAAAATAAGCTGCCGATTGCTAGCGCGTAGCAAATCAGGTCAAAGCCACCAATCAGAGAGTCGAGAAAATCTGCAATACCTGCCATGATAAAAAAACCTAGGGTGTAACCGTAAAATGAATCAAGTCTTCAGTTAAATGCCCATCAGCGGCAAATACTTTCAGACGAATCGCATAATCACCCGTGGCTAACGGCGGCACAGTAATGATAATCTGCCCTTGTTTCTCGCCGTTGACCGCTTGCAATAACTGGTGTTTATCGCCTTTACTGACTAAAAATAATTGTGATAGCCCTAGCTCTACTTTGGAGTTAAACGATAGCTCTACTTTACTTTCCTGATTAGCATGAATCGGCGTGACTTTTAATGAATAATTAGTCACCACAGCGTGAGCGGACACCAGCGAGGCTTGGCATACCGATAAAAGTAATAAGCTGATTAGAAATAATTTTTTCATAGTAGTGAATTTCTCAAAAATTTTTGGAATCCAAAATCATGATTTTGGACTCCAGCGTTATTTTTTTAATGCGTGACCTGCCAGATTTTTACCCAAATCCCAGATTGCACCTGAAATTTTATGGGTGTCGGCAATGGTTTTATCAAATGAATTAACAATATTATCGCGGTCTTTTTGCGTTAAATTCAACGGCGGCAATAGTTTGACTACGTTCATGCCGTGTCCTGCCACTTGGGTCAGAATGTGGTGTTCTTTAAATAACGGGATAGTAATCATTTGGCAGAATAAACCTTTATTTGCCGCTTCTATCATTGTCCAGCCCGCGCGTAGCGTTAAACTTTTCGGCGCGTGGAATTCAATCGCAATCATCATGCCTTTGCCGCGTGCTTCTTTTAGAAATTCATATTTGCCCGACAGCGCGTTCAGACTGTTAATGATGTCCGTGCCGACCGTCATACTGTTTTCAACCAGCTTTTCTTGCTCCATAACGTGCAGTGTCGCTAAACCTGCCGCCATTGCCATATTGTTTTTGGCAAAGGTCGAACCATGTACGACGGCTCTGTCCATGCGGTTATAAACGGTATCCATGATTTTATGGGTCATAGCGACTGCACCGACAGGCACAAAACCACCCGATAACGCTTTTGCCATACAAATCATGTCAGGTTGCACGCCCCAATGTTCACACGCCCAGAATTTACCTGTGCGTCCTAAGCCCGTCTGTACTTCATCGGCAACGAACAGCGTGCCGTATTTTTTACAAAGGCGTTCCACTTCGGACAGATAGTTGTCGTCGGGTACGTTTACGCCTTTGCCTTGCACAGGCTCAACAATAAACGCAGCAACGTCTTTACCACTCAACGCGCGTTCCAAGGCTTCAATGTCATTGAACGGGACAGCACTGCAACTGGGTAATAATGAACCAAAACCTTCACGGAAAATATTTTCGCCATTCAGTGATAATGCCCCCATGGTTAAGCCATGATAGCCGTGTTCGCAATAGACAATTTTGTCGCGTTTGGTGGTGTATCGAGCGAATTTAATCGCCGCTTCCACCGCTTCTGTGCCTGAATTACAGAAAAAGATTTTGTCCAGATTATCAGGC
>JAURYI010000039.1 GCA_030654015.1 Methylococcales bacterium
GTTGGGTTGCGAAAGAGCCGCAACCCAACCTACCACGCTACATTTATAAAACTCGGTACGCTTTCGACAATTGGAGCAGCTTATGTACAAGACACAAACACTATATTTTTATTAGGTTGTCAGTAATGGTATGTATATAAACTCTGCAATGAAAAATAACGGTAGAAAAAAACAATGAAAAACCATTTTTTAACGCCTGTCGCATTTGTTGTTTTTATGGGTTTATCTGGTATTGTTGATGCGGGTCAATGGGGTGGTGGAACAGGTCTTAATTACCAGTTAAATCAATTGAATCAGCTGAATCAGACTATTAATCAACAGAATCAGATTTATCAAAACATTAATCAAATGAACCAGATGAATCAACTGATTCAGTTGCGTCAAATGGAACAGGCGAGTCAAAATTTGAATCAAAAAATTCAGATTAACCACGATATAAATCAAATTAAGCAGATGAATCAATTGTTGGAAATGCAGCAGCAAATAGCCAAACAAAAGAAAGCGCGAGTATCTCCTGCGACCAAGCATACTCGGCAATCAAAGCACAAACATTGAAATAAGCCCTATATAATGTTTTTCAATATCCGTTGTTTGTAAAAAATCGGCGCGTACAAATTACCCAAATCTGCGTTCTTTTCCTATGCCAGTGCAGGATAATTAGAGAGATTTATCATGTTCGGGTAATCGTTATCAGCCAACCATGACAAGCAGCCATTTCAGTGGGGCGCGTGCAGTGTAAAAACGGGCTGAAACAGCTATTTTGGTCAGTGTCGAAACAAAAGCCTTTTCTCATCTTATGAACAAAAACCTGTTGAACGAAAATCTATTTGTCGAACATTTATTACAAAATATGCCTGTGTCCGCGTTTGTATTAAATGCGCAGCATCAAGTCATTATTTGGAATCAAGCCTGTGAGCAATTGACGGGAATAAACGCCGCGCAAATGATAGGTACTAATCAGCATTGGCAGGGGTTTTATACCGAACAGCGTCCTTGTCTGGCGGATTTGTTGCTGAATAGTAGTCTGGGTGATGTGGACAGGCTGTATGAACAAGCAAGTGCATTTAATTCGTCTAATAATGTTTGCCATACCGAAAACTGGTGCTTGATGCCAGACGGACGCAGGCTGTATTTGGTGATTGATGCGGGGACAATTTGTAACGCGCAAGGCGAAATAGTGGCAGTCGTTGAAACGCAACGCGACCGCACTGAACAACGGCTCACCATGCAGGCGTTGTTTGAAAGCGAACAGCGCATTTCTTCTATTTTAGCGTCGGCGATGGATGCCATTATCACCGTCGATTACCATCAAAATATTACTTTGTTCAATGCGGCGGCAGTGCGTATTTTTCGCTGTGCGGCGGATTTTGCTATCGGTCAATCTGTTGAGCGTTTTATCGCGCCGAGTTGCGCTAAGTTGTTTAAACAGTTTATTAGCTTTGATAATAATCAAACGTGGCTACCCGAAGGACTGAGTGCGCGACGTGCCGATGGTGAAGAATTCCCGATTGAAGCGACTTTTTCGCCGTTAGAAGCCAATGGGCAAAAACTCTATACCATCATTCTGCGTGACGTGAATGATAGGCGTATTGCTGAACAGCAATTGGATAGATTGCAACAAGAAAAAGGTTATCTGCAAGAAGTCATTAATGATGAGCATAATCCCAGCGATTTTGTCAGTGGCTCTAAAATTATGCGTACCGTGTTGGAGCAAGTGCGTATGGTGGCGCGTACCGATACCCCCGTGCTGTTACTGGGTGAAACGGGGACGGGTAAGGAATTATTAGCCCGCGCCATTCATGAATTTAGCGACCGTAGCGCGTCCATTATGGTGAAAGTGAATTGCGCGGTATTACCTGCTGAATTGATTGAAAGTGAATTATTCGGTCATGAAAAAGGCGCGTTCACAGGCGCGACGCAACAACGCAAAGGACGTTTTGAACTGGCGCATGGCGGCAGTTTATTTTTGGATGAAATTGGCGAATTGTCATTGTCCGCACAAACCAAACTATTGCGCGTATTACAAGAACAAGAATTTGAACGAGTCGGCGGCAGTGAAACCATTAAAGTCGATGTGCGGGTAATTGCGGCAACCAATCGTAATTTATTGGAAGAAGTGAACGTGGGGCGATTTCGTTCCGATTTATATTACCGCTTGAACGTGTTTCCTGTGCAAGTCCCCGCGTTACGGCAACGGGTGGAAGATATTCCATTATTAGCGTATTTTTTTCTGCCCCGTTATGCGAAAAAATTCGGCAAACAATTAAAACGTATTGATGCCGCGAGTCTGGAACAGTTAAAACAATACGCATGGCCGGGCAACGTGCGCGAATTACAGAATGTGATTGAACGGGCGGTGATTTTGTCACAAGGCGAGGTGTTGGAAATTGAACCGCTGTTATCCTCGCGCAGCGTCAGCCCTGCACCCAGCCAATTAAAAACCTTGGAAGTAGTAGAGCGCGAACACATACTACGCACGCTGGAAGAAACGGCGTGGGTTATTTCAGGTCTGAAAGGTGCTGCGGCGATATTGGGCATGAATGCTAATACTTTGCGCTCGCGGATGTTGAAGTTGGGGATTAGTAAAAAATAGGTTTTATCGTTCCAATAGGCTTTATCGTTCCAACGCTCCAGCGTTGGAATGCCGCCGTGGACGCTCCTCTTACCAAGTGTCTAATTCTATCAAACCACCCAAACCCATATAAGAACTGGCACTGGAATAACGCCAATGCTCTGGCAGATTTACAGTGCCACGTTTAACAGGATTAATCTCGTTCCCACGCGCGGCGTGGGAATGCCTTTGCACCGCGCTACGGTGCAAGACGCGGCGCGTCTTCACTGCATTCCCACGCAGGCGCGTGGGAACGAGAACTCTCTATCTGATATTCACGGTCTGTTCGGTGCGCTAGCTTGGCAAACCGTAAACGTGCTAACAAGCGTTCAACACGGTGTGCTTCAAGGTGGTCTATGATTTGTCGGGCGGTGTAGGATTTAAAACTACTGACGCATTTGTTCAAGTCGTCTGCTTGGGCGATGAAATGTAAGTGGTTTTCTAACACCACATAACCGTAAAGGCGTAAGCCTGCGTGTTGTTGCTGATAACGCCAGCAGTCGAGTAGGATTTGTACGGTTTCGGGGCGAGTGAATACGGGTAGCCATTCCAGCACGGTGCAGGTCATGAAGTGCGGCGCGGTGGGTTCGGTGATGGTGTAGCGGCTTCTGCCCATTGGGTGTTTGTGGTTGGTGTTGTTGGGGTAGAGGATGCTGGAGCGTCCATTCACGCGTTCCAACGCTGGCGCGTTGGAACGATGTAAAAAGCGCAACTCAAACTACGCATCTGTTACCAAGTAAAACCATGAACCCAATCTACCAACTCATCAATCCAATCGTCTAATTGAGCATTTAATCGATCAGGATCAATTTTAAAGAATATCCATACTCCTTTTGAATCATATTCAATTCTATCCATAAAAATCACATGAGATTGATTCCATATATTAATTTTTCCAAGATTTTTTTCGATGAAATTGAGTTTAATGTTGTCAGTAGCAATGCCAATATTGAAAGCTGTTGCGGACAGACTTAAAATCACCTCAGTAATAGTTAAAAAATTACCTGTACCCAACCACATCATACTACCACTCATTAAATCATATACACTTATGAAAGGGCCTGCTATGCCGCCTGGAAAATCACCTTCTATATTATTGATATATGGATGTGATTTGATTTCTCTATTCTCTACCTCAAGATTAATACCAGCTTGTACATCAGCAGCAATATCATAGATAAGAACTCTAGTTATAATATCTTCCCAATGTTTCTTTCGGACACGGAAATTAATTAGTAATTGACGTTTATTAGCATCAATACCAGGATAATTAAACCACTTAGCCTCTTCATAGTTAAAGTGTGTCTCGCGGAATACCTTTGGGTCTGGAATTACTTTTTTTATTTCATTTTCAAGTATTGGTTTACCAATGCGAACACCAATACTTTTATTGGGAGCATCATATGAAAAGGCAACATAGTCGCCTACTTCTTTGAAGGCACTTTCCAACTCCTTAAATTTTTGTCGAGCATTCGTTAAAATCTTTTTGGGCCATGTCTGAAAAATATTTGTCCCTTCAAATACATTCCAATCAGAAACTAACCCAACAATTCTAACAGCTGAGTTGTCTACTTGGATTCCCCAGTCCATGCCAATGACACCTCCGTTTGCAATGAAATTATTACCTCCAGAATTAATTGTGTAAGTTCCAAATGCAACACTAGGATTATCGGGATGATATAGGGTGACCGATATAGGATGATCTGTTGTGTTGATTACCGCAATTCGTCCAATTTGACCGCTCCACCCTGTTGTGCCAGGACGGTATGGACTGGGATCGTAAAATGACATATCTAAAAACTCCTAATGTAGCCGTATAGGATGGATTACCGTTTTTTTAGGCTATCCAACGCAATCGGCACGGCGATGATTGTGGATGTTATTTGCTTGTCGCGTTTATGTTGTGTTGGATTGCTACGAATCCAAACCAATCTGTGACAATATATTCCATAGATAATTCAAGTTATTTTTTATAGTTTCACCGCTCCAGCGGTGTGTTAAGAAGACGCTGGAGCGTTAACAGCGGCATTCCCACGCCAGAGCGTGGGAACGATACTGCGATACTGTACGATGCTGTTATCAAAAATCACGATATTTCGTTATTTAACGATATTTAGTAATATCAGCATACCGCAATTCTATTCATTCAAACACAAACCCCCATTAACCACCTGATTCTATTCATGTTATTCACCAAGCCCTAAACACGGCACGAGACTTGCAATCAATAGCTTATTACTCTCAAAGATTGCAAAACCGTGACTACCAACAACAAAGATTCCCGCGCCGCTTGGGCGACCTTAACCCACGATAGCCTTAGCAATTCTAAAAATACCAAACGCGCACTCACGACTATTGAGTTTTTGACTTTAAACGTGGCTTTGTTAGTGGGCAACATTTTGGTGTTGTTCAATACGGGCGCGTTTGCGTCTGTCAGTCTGCACGCTACGGGTGATTTGGGCGTTAGTCCTAGTCATGCGGGGTGGATGCAAAGCTATTATTTCATTGCCTTGGCGATGGCGTTGCCTGTGAGTGCTTGGTTAGCCATGAAAGTCGGTGAAATACGTTTGTATGTGTGGGCAATGATTATCATGGCTCTGGCTTCGTTACTGTGCGCGGTTACGGATGATTTATTGTGGTTTCTGTTGGGGCGGGGCTTGCAAGGTTTTTTCGGCGGATTAACGATTCCGTTGTCACAAACCTTGTTGATGCGCCAATACTCGCCTGCCAGTAAATCGTTCGCGGTGTCGTTATGGAGTATTGCCGCACTCAGTCCATTCACGTTAGGGCCTGCGGCGGGCGGTTGGTTGGCGGATGCTTTGGGCTGGCGGTGGTTGTTTTATTTGAATGTGCCGTTGCCGCTGATAACTGCCGCATTGACGTGGGCGTTGCTGACCGAACAAAGAGCGGTACACCGAAACAAGCCGTTTGATGGTACGGGCTTTGTGTTATTAGCGGGCGCGTTGCTGTGTTTGCAGAGTGTGCTTAGCCAAGGTCAAGATGCGGATTGGTTCAACTCGGTGCAGTTGATGATAACCGCGTTGCTGGGTTTGTTGCTGTTGACTTACTTTGTTATTTGGGAGTTGTTCTCCAGTGCGCCATTGCTCAATTTACGTTTATTTGCTCGGCGTAATTTTGCTATCGGTAGCGTGATGTTGAGCGTGGCTTTTATGATTACTTATGGGCTGTTGTCGGTGTTGCTGGTGCGCTTACAAGTGGTTGCAGGTTATACGTCTTTTTTGGCGGGCAGTGTGTTGTTGCCGTTGGTGTTTCTGGCTAAACCGATGGCGAGTTTAATTCATCACATTGTTAATCGCTTTGATGCGCGGCTATTGGTGTCTATCAATATGTTGTCATTCGCGCTGTATTGCGCGTGGACGAGTAGCTATGATTTTTTTAATCGCGGCGGTTGGTTTAATCAGCCGTTGTGGTCGCAAATTTTGGAAGGCTTTTGTTTAGGCGGTTTATTCGTGCCGCTCACCACGCTGTTTTTGTCTGATTTATCCACGAAGCGGCAAACGCAGGCGGTGGAATTGGGCGGGATGTTGCGCATAGTGGGCGGCAGTGTGGCTTCAGCATTATTTGGTGTGTTTTGGGAACGCCGCACCGCGTTTCATCACGGTCGTTTGCTTGAACATAGCGTAAACAGCGACACGCTGTCACGCTTACACAGCGCAGGTCTCAATGATTCATTAATCACCGCAAAGTTAGCCGCTGTTGCTAATCAACACGCGGCTGTGTTGGGCTTAAACGATACCTTTCAATTATCGGCGTGGTTATTTTTGGGTTTAGCGGCACTGGTTTGGTTTGCGCATCCTGTGCCGCCGAAAGTTTTAACCGTCAAACAAGAGCAACGGCAAATTGAGCTGGAAAACCTAATTGAAGAGCCATAATCATGAATAGAATAGCGTTATTACTGAGTTTATCGGTGTTGAGCAGTTGTGCGTGGTTGCCCGAAGATGGCAAACGCGCCACGTTAATGGCAATGTCACCGATAAGCCAAACCCTGAACAGCGATGCAGGAAAAATTATTCACGCATGGCCGAAAGCGCGATGGTGGACAGATTTTCATAATGCTGAATTGAATCGTTTGATAGAAACCGCATTGAAAGACAGCCCCAGTTTACACGCGGCAACGGCACGGCTAACAGAAGCGGAAGCGGTTGCTGATTATCAAGCGGCTGAAATGTTACCGCTGATTAATGCCAATGCTGATTTTCATCATCGCCGTTTTTCGGCAACTGATTTTTATGGCCCTAATGGCGGTGAAAGTTTCACAGGGGCTTATATTGACCCTGTGGTGTTTCGTTATCATCTGGATTTGTGGGGCAAAGATAAAGCCTCTTTGGAAGCGGCATTAGGAAAGGAACGCGCCCAAGAAGCAGAATTAGCCATTACTCAATTGGTGTTAAGTACCGCGATTGCACGGAGTTATATTGAATTGAGTTCAGTCGAAGAAGACATTGAACTCATGCACACGCTGAACGAAAAAACGCAGGAAAAATTGCAGTTGGTGAAGTTGCGCTTTCAAAGTGGTTTGAGTAATCAAGATGCTATTCATGTCAACGAGCAATCGGTAGAGGCAACACAACAACGGGAAACCAGTTTGCGCAGTCTAGCGCAGGTGTTACGAAATCGCTTAGCGACACTGGCAGGACAGCAACTTGATTGGGGCAAAACCATACACGCCGATGAAACTCATGCAGTCGCATTGTTACCCAAACCAGACGCGCTGTCCTTAGGTTTATTGGCTCATCGTCCCGATGTGGTTGCCGCCTTATGGCGCGTGGAATCGGCGGCACAATCCATTAAAGTCGCCAAAACTAATTATTATCCAGACGTTAATCTAGTTGGTTTTGCGGGCTTGCGCAGTCTTAATTTGAAAGATTTATTTATATCGCACGGTGCGAGTTTAGCGTATGGCATGGGTCCTAATATTAGCTTACCGATTTTTGAAGGTGGGCGTTTGGATGCTGAATTGAAAAGCCAACAAGGTGCTTATGATGCTGCCGTTGAAACCTATAACAGCACACTGCTCAGCGCAGTACAACAAGTTGCCGATAATCTGGTGCAATGGCAACAAACCGTAGAACATGATGCTGCGCAAACCCGCGCCTTAGTCGCCGCTCAAGACGCATTTACACTGGAAAACAAGCGTTTTCAAGCGGGACTGAGTCCGCGTGATGGGGTGATTGATGCTGAATTAGGATTGCTGCAACAACAACTCACCACCAGCAAATTACATAATGAACATTTATTGGCAGCCGTCGGATTGATTGAAGCATTGGGCGGCGGTTATGAAAATAAAACCCCGATAAAAAGTGAATAACCATGACACATAAAAATCAACAAACCCCGCGCCGTCTCAAATTCCAACAACACCGTGATTATCATTTATTGGTGGTAACAGCGATTGCCTTGCTAATCGGTTTGATTTATTTAGCTTATTGGTGGACAACCACTAGACGTTTCGTCATCACCAATGATGCCTATGTGACGGGCAATCTCATTCCACTCAAAGCCCAAACCAGCGGCACAGTGGTGAATGTGCGGGTTGATAATACGCAATATGTGCATCAAGGTGATGTGTTAGTGGAACTTGATGGCTTACAAACAAAAGTCGCACTGGAACAGGCGGAAGCCAACTTGGCAGAAACTGTGCGCGAAGTGGAAACCTCGTTTAGTGAAGCTGAAACCTTTCGCCAAAAATTAATCGCTAAAGAAGCGGTATTGCATCGCAGTCAACGTGATTTAGCGCGTTATCGTAGCGTGGTTAATGATGGCGTAGTCTCTGCACAGCAAATTGAAAATAGTGAGTTTCAAGTGCAGGAACAACAAGCCGATGTTAATCAATTGCGAGCAGAGTTAGGCGGTGCAGAAGCACTGATTCAAAACACCACGTCTGCGGATAATCCGAAAGTATTACAAGCGATTGCCCAGTTAAAACAAGCCTATTTGGATAATGCTAGACAAGAAATAGTCGCGCCTGTGTCGGGTTATGTTGCTAAACGCAGTATTCAAGTGGGCGATCAAGTGCGTCCTGAAACGCCGTTATTGGTTATCGTGCCGTTAGATTATTTATGGATAGAAGCTAATTTTTTAGAAAATGAATTAGTCAATGTGCAGCCTAATCAACCTGTGGAAATTACCGTTGATTTGTACGGTTCTAAAGTCACTTATCATGGTGAAGTGCTGGGCCTTGAGGCGGGGACAGGTAGCGTATTCGGTTTATTACCCCCTGATAATGCCACAGGTAACTACATTCATATAGTTGAACGCGTTCCTGTGCGCATAGCACTAAACCCCGAAGAATTAATAGCCAATCCGCTACGGCTGGGCTTATCAACAACGGTAAAGATTGATACCAGCGTATCAGGACATTCAGTCTTACAGCCTTTAACCACCACACCTGCCACTTATAAAACCGATGTTTATAGCCATCAATTAGAGGGTAGCGACGAATTAATTCATGACATTATTGAAAAAAATCGGCAGTCAAAAAAGAACAATACGGTTGGTAATAAATAAGCTGAGTTCGATAGAACATAGGCAAGCCATATTCACCAAAGATAGTCACGCACTGCACTGTCATCGCACCAAGAATTCAGTGCCTTTCGTGAACTATAGTGCTTATATCACGCGCTTAAAAATTAAGCTGGTGTTGATACCGCCAAAGGCAAAATTATTGCTCATCACATAGTCGCAGTTTATGTACCGAATATCTTCTCTAATATAATCCAGCGGCGCACAGGCAGGATCAATATTATCCAAATTAGCGGTATCATGAAACCAGCCTTCATTCATCATGTTGATTGCCGTCCATGCTTCCAACGCGCCACACGCGCCCAGTGTATGACCTGTAAAACTTTTCAATGAACTGATAGGCGTATGTGTACCGAATACGGCAGAGGTGGCGTGACTTTCGGCAATATCGCCATGCGCAGTTGCTGTGCCGTGTGCGCTGATGTAACCGATAGCGGATGCGTCCAATTGTGCATTCTGTAACGCTAGTCGCATAGCAGTTTGCATACTGCGGCTATCAGGTTGCGTGACGTGCAGTCCGTCCGAATTAGTGCCGAAACCGACCAGTTCTGCATAGATATGCGCACCGCGTGCCAGTGCGTGTTCGCGCTCTTCCAGAATCAGCGTTCCCGCGCCTTCACCTATTACCAAACCATCACGATCACGGTCAAAAGGTCGGGGGCTTTTCTCGGGCGTATCGTTACGCAGGCTGGTGGCAAACAAGGTATCGAACACCGCCGCTTCCGATGCAGAAAGCTCTTCCGCACCGCCTGCCACCATCAGGGTTTGATAACCATGCTTGATAGCTTCGAATGCGTAACCGATGCCCTGACTGCTGGAAGTACAGGCACTGGAGGTGGTATAGATGCGCCCGTTAATACCGAAAAATAAGCCGATATTAACCACGGAGGTATGCGCCATCATGCGAATATAAGAGGTAGCATTAAGACCGTTGACAGTATGGTTGAGTAGCATATTGCCGAATTCTGCCAGTGCATCAAGACTGCCCGCCGAACTGCCGTAAGCAACCCCCATTGTTCCGCTATTAAGAATAGGGTCGTTTAACAAACCTGCGTCGATGAGAGCCAGTTCGGTGGCATACGTTGCCATTAAGGCAATGCGTCCCATACTGCGCGTCTGTTTTCGGGAATAATGCGCAGGTCTGGTAAAATCGGCGGGGGCAGCCAAACGAGTATTTAGACCGCTATATTTATCCCACTCAGGCATAGTTTGAATGCCTGTCGTTTGGCTTTTAAGTCGTGCAGACACTTGTTGCCAATCATTGCCTATCGGTGAAATGCCCGCCATGCCTGTTACCACGACGCGTTTCAACATAAACCCCCATTAACGGAAATGACTTGGCGCGTGATATAGCCTGCATCTTCCGACATTAAAAAAGCCACGGCGGCGGCGACTTCTTTGGGGTTGCCGACTCTGCGTGCAGGTATCATTTTTTTGATTTCATCCAGCGGTAAATCCTCCAGCATTTCGGTATCAATTAAACCAGGGGCGACACAATTGACGGTAATATCGCGTTTTGCCAGTTCCAATGCCAGTGCTTTGGTTGCGCCGATGATACCCGCTTTTGCCGCGCTGTAATTGACTTGTCCGCGATTACCCATCAGCCCTGAGACCGAAGACAACGTAACAATACGCCCCGCTTTACGCCGTCGAATCATAGGCATAATCACAGGTTGCAAGACGTTATAAAAACTGTCCAGATTGGTGTGTATCACGCTGTCCCATTCTTCGCCTGTTAGCGAGGGAAACGCATTGTCAGCAGTAATACCTGCATTACAGACCACGCCGTAATACGCGCCGTGCGTGTCCATATCCTGCGTGAGTTGTGCGGCACATTGTTCACGGTTGGCTATATCAAATTGTAATAGCCGTGCCGATTGTCCCAGTTGTTCAATCTCAGCGATCACTGCTTCTGCCTGTGCGATTTGACTACGGCAGTGTAATACTAAATCAAAGCCTTGTTTGGCAAGGTATAAAGCAATCGCTTTGCCGATACCCCGACTGGAGCCTGTGACTAAAATGGTTTTTTTCATGATGATTGTGCGGCTGACGGTTGGTAGACGGTGAGATTTGCAGTAATTTCAATATCGGTGGCGGTGATTTTACAATCAAACACCCCCAATTTTTCATCCTGCATAATATTTTTTATGTATATGTTCAGGTGTGTACCGACGGCAAAACTGCCGACATTGCTGGTGTAACGGCGCGTACCTAATAAAAAACCTATTTTTATCGGTTCGCCCGCTTGTTGTGCTTGAATACCTGCATAAGCAGCAATGGCTTGTGCCATATATTCAATCCCCGCATAAGCAGGCACGCTGTTAGCATCGCCCAACAAACCGTCATTCCGCACCGTCAGTTCAGCGGATAAACTGTGTTCATCAGCATCAATAATGTTATCCAGCAACACCATGCGTCCGCTGTGCGGGATAAGTTCGGCTATGTCAGTAAAATTCATTTTTCAGTAGGTAAATAAAAAAGCATAAGTCCACGAAAGGCACGAAAAACACGAAAACAGCAAAAAGGTTTTTTTCGTGCCTTTCGTGTTTTTCGTGGACTGTTTTTTCTCGTTCTCACGCGCCGCGTTGTGTAGGTTTATGCTCTGCCAATCACAAGCGAGATATTATTACCGCCAAACGCAAAAGAATTGCTCTGACACACCTGAATACTACGTTCCAGAGTTGTGCCTTTTTGTACCAAATTCAAGGGCGGCAATTCATTATCTAACTCGTCATCATTAATATTGGGAATTAACGCCCCATCGGCATTATCAGTCAGTAATAGCCAGCAAAATCCCAGTTCCAATGCCGCCGCCGCGCCCAGCGTATGCCCTGTCATGCCTTTACTGGAACTGGCAGCAACACGGCTGCCGAATAAGGCATTAACGGCTTTACTTTCCATTGCATCATTCAATACCGTCGCCGTGCCGTGCAGATTCAAATAATCAATATCATCGGTTTGTTTACCCGCATCTTTTAACGCCTGCTGCATAGCGGTGATGACGGCTGTTCCCTCTGGATCGGGAGCGGAAAAATGATACGCATCACTGCTTGCACCGATGCCTAATAATTGTACGGATGCGGGTTCTTTACTCAACACAAACAAACTCGCCGCTTCACCGATATTAATACCGTTACGATGTTGTCCAAACGGTTTGCAATACCCCGTACTCAAGGATTCCAGTGCGGCAAAACCATTCAATGTCAGACTGCATAAACTGTCCGCACCGCCGACAATCACCGCATCACACACACCCAAATTAATCAGCCGCCGTGCAGAGGCAAACGCTTTACCACTCGATGAACACGCGGTAGAAATGGTGTAAGCAGGGGCAGTTAAACCCAAATGCGCCGCCAGAAAATCCGCACCCGCGCCCATTTGTTGCTGTTTATAATGGAATTGTTTGAATAAGGTTGCATCAGCCAATGCCAATTCGGTATTTCTGACACCAGAGGTACTCGTGCCCAACACCACGCCGATACGGTCACAGCCAAATTTCGCTATCATCCTATCTACGGTAGTTTGAATTTGGCTTAACGCCGCCAGCAACAATTGATTATTACGGCACAGATAAAACGGCGAGTCTATTTCAGGCAAGTCCGCTGTCACTTGCCCAACAATCGCAGAAAAACCAAACTCACTGGTGGCGATTAACCCCGAACGGTCACCCAGTAATAAACGTTTTAAAATGTCAGAACGAGAATTTCCAGCTGCACACAACAAACCGACATCATTCAGATAAAGTTTCATAACTGACGGTTTTTATCTGCAAGGTGTAGTGATAGCGGTGATTAGTGACAGTGACCGATTTAGCCCACACTGTATCAGGTTGTAAATACTCAACCTCAGCGTGTAACTCATCGTTATAGTACAAACGCCGATGCTTATTATCTGCGGCTAAACGCCAATGCGGAGGCAATAATTTTTGTAAGTCTGCCAATGCCCAATAGACCAATTGCACATCTTTAATAATATATTCAGGCGAAAAATCGGCGGGTAATAACGGGCTTTTATCCAGCGATAAGGTTTTACCGTCATAGTTCAGATTAAATAAACTCATGCCTTCATTGCTTAAGCCTGCAATGGCAATGTGTTTTTTATCCAGTTCCAACACGCATAATAGTGATTCCTGTTTGTCTCCCCAGATGGCGGTGATTTGCTGCACTATGCGTCTGGGCGGGTCTATTGGAGCCGCCATCGGGATGACAGATTCGACAGATTCAATCGGCGTTAATACCGCACATCCCTGTAAACAAAAGAGTAACACCCAGATTAATCGGCGCGGCATAACTCAACCAGCGTATCCAATCGGCTACGCGCATTGTTGACATACGGATTGGCTTCATCCCACGCATAACCTGCCAGTATGGAACAAATCATCGCTTTAATATCGGGCTGTTGCTCTTTATGAAAAATCACATCCTGAAAACGCCCGTCATACCACGCATCAACAAACACCCGAAAGGTATTTACGCCACGTTGCAAAGGCAAGGCATATTCCGTATTCCAATCCACTGTTTCGCCTTTAAACTGTCTGTCCAACACCTCAGCGGCAAGACTCGCGGATTTCATCGCAATGGTGACACCTGAGGAAAACACAGGATCTAAAAATTCCCCCGCATTGCCCAACAGCGCGTAACCGTTGCCGTACAGACTTTTGACATTGGCAGAATAGCCAACAATGGTATTAATCGGCTCATCGAATACCGCATTTTTCAGTAACTCACGCAAGCCCTCATCCTGATTCATCAACTCCCGCAAGGCGATTTTATTATCGGTCAGCGACTGATAAAAACTTTCTTCGGCAACCACGCCGACACTGCTGCGTCCATTACTGAACGGAATCAACCAAAACCACACATCTTTATGCTCAGGATGCACGGTAATGCGGATTTTATTTCTATCAAACGTGGCGTTATCAATACGGTCTTCAATATGCCCGAACAACGCCTGACGCACAGGAAAACCAGACGGCGATTCCAAATCCAGCAACCGTGGCAAAATCCGCCCGAAACCACTGGCATCCAGCACAAAATCCGCTTCATAATGCACCACGTCACCCGACGACTCACGCACCTCCAGCCTCGGTTTATCGCCCGAAAAATCCACCGCCATCACTTCCGTCTGCCAGCGTATACCCACACCCATGCGCTCCGCTTCCTGAGCCAATATATTATCAAACCGCCCGCGCTGAACCTGAAACGTCGTTCCCATACCAGCGGTGAATTTATCTTCAAACATAAAATCCGAACGTTGCTCACCGTATGCAAACGCCGCGCCATTTTTAAACTGAAACCCCGCATTGACAACCGCACCCAGCATCCCCGCCTGCGCAATAAATTCCATACACTGCGGCAACAGGCTTTCACCGATACTAAAACGCGGAAACAATTGCCGCTCCAAAATAGTGACTTGATAGCCTTTATTCTGTAACAACGCCCCCGCAATACTGCCGGAAGGCCCCGCCCCGATGATAATAACTGTACGCATTTGATGATTATCCTGAATTAACAACAGTGAGTTTATGGGGATTATTCTAACTGAATTTTATGGGCTTAGTTGGGGGTAATGAAGTAACAGCTTCTGCCAAGCAATGATTCCATTCCCTTTAGTGGATTATGCTAACATTCGCTACCGATAAAAGCGGTGGCTACATAGCCAAGAGACCTGCGAGGTCTTGAACACCGCGCAGGTCTAAACGACTATTTATATGATGACTAACAATGCTTGATTTTATCGTGTGTAACTGGAGCGCGTGGTGTCCTGATTTGGATATTAGCGATGATAGGCTGATAGCGGCGGATAATATTGTCGTGCCTGCGTGTGTGCCTAAGATGCTCCAGCGTCGATTAACGCCGTTGGCGCGGGCGGTGTTTGCGGTTGCTGATGTTTGTATTCCAACGGGGGAAACCTTGCCTGTGGTGTTCAGTTCGGCGCATGGGGAATTGGGTAAATCGTTGATGATGCTACAGGCGATTCAGGCAGGTGAGGAGTTGTCGCCGACGGCATTCAGTTTGTCGGTGCATAATGCGATTGCGGGGCTGTTTTCGATTGCTTATCGCAATCATCAGGAAATCACCGTGATTGCCTCAGGGCAAGAAGGTATTGTGCCTGCGTTTATCGACGCACTGGGCATACTGCATGAAGGCGCGGCGGCTGTGTTGCTGGTTTTTTATGATGAACCTGTGGTGGATTTTTTCCCCACTGCACCGTTTAATCTCAGTGCTCCGTCGTGTGTGTTGGCGTTGCGTATTGCGTTGTGCGGTGACGGTGTGCCGTTGTCATTGCGTCGTGCAAGCCAATGTCCTGATACAGGTGAGCATTCGGTACAATTGCGAGCGTTTTTAACATTTCTGCTTGCTGATGAGCAGATGGTGCATTTAGGTAATTGGATAGGGTGCAAAAAATAATGCGCAAACTGAACTATATCTGGCGGTTGTTTGCCACAGGCTTTAGTTTTTTTATCTTTGGGCTGGGCGGTTTGCTGTTGTGGGGCTTGGTGTTTCCTGTGTTGTCGGTGTTACCAGCAAATCGTTTACAGAGGATCCATCGAGGACAGCGCGTAATACATTACAGCTTTTATTTCTTTATCGGTTTGATGCACCGCATCGGTATCATGACTTACGAAATAAACGGACTGGAAAAGCTGAACCGTGCGGGGCAGTTGATTATCGCCAACCATCCGACACTGGTTGATGTGGTGTTTTTAATCAGCCGTATTAAGCAGGCGAACTGTATTGTCAAAGACAGTCTGTGGCGTAATCCGTTCATGCGCGGCCCGATTTTAAACGCGGGTTATATTAGTAACGGTGATCCTGAAAAGATGATTGCCGATTGTGTAGACTGGTTGCAGTCGGGCGGCAGCATGATTATTTTTCCCGAAGGCACACGCTCTGTACCTAATAAGCCGTATCATTTTCAACGCGGTGCGGCGGCAATCGCCTTGCAAGCGAATACAATAGTCACGTTGGTGACACTTTCTTGCACGCCCAGTACGCTGACAAAAGCCGAACCGTGGTATCACATCCCTGAACGGCGTTTTCATTTAGTGATGACGGTCGGTGAGGATATGGATTTAACGGCATTCGCCCACATAGAACCGAGATCAATAGCAGTACGTCATTTTAACCATTACTTAGCAGATTATTTTACCCAAGACACTCATTATGGAAACTGAACTAAAACAATTAATCATTGACTCGCTGGCGTTGGAAGACCTCAGTGTTGACGATATAGACAGTCACGCGCCGCTGTTTAATGAAGGTCTGGGGCTGGATTCCATCGACGCGCTGGAATTGGGCTTGGCGATACGCAAAAAATACGGCGTGAAAATCGAGGCGGAAAAAGAAGATGTGGTGCGTATTTTTGCATCGGTGTCCAGCTTAGCTGATTATATTCAATCGGTACGAGGTTAATGTCATGATGGAGTCACATGAAGATATTTTAGCCGCCATTAAAAGCATTATGGTCGAGTTGTTTGAACTGGATGCCGATGATATTACCCTTGATGCCCGTTTGTACGAAGATCTTGATTTTGACAGTATTGATGCCATCGACATGATTGTGCGCCTGAAAGAAATGACTGGCAAAGCAGTGAAACCTGAGGATTTTAAAACCGCGCGGACAATCGGCGACGTGGTAGAAGCAGTTTACAGTATGCTGCATGGGGACTAATTTTTGTCCACGATGCGCATACTAATCAACACAATCATCGGCTTTTTAACCATGCTTTATCCGTTCGCGGTGTATTTCGGTACACAGTATTTAGAGCCGTGGAAAATTGCCAGCGTGTTGTTTGTGTTATTGGCTATCAGATTCGCGGCAAGTTACAGCGTTAAACATTGGAGCAGTCCGTTGTTGCTGGTTGGCATGGTGTATTGCGGCTTTGCGATATGGAGTAATGAACTGCTAACCTTGCGCTTTTATCCCGCCATTGCCAATGCCGCCATGTTGTTGTTATTTTCATGGAGTTTATGGTCACCGCCCAGCGTGATTGAACGCTTGGCGAGACTGCAACACCCCGATTTACCGCCTGAAGGTGTTGTTTATACCCGCCGCGTGACCCAAGTCTGGTGTGGCTTTTTTATTGTCAATGGCAGTATTGCACTGGCAACCGCACTGTTCAGTAGCGTTGAAATCTGGAGTTTGTATAACGGCTTGATTGCTTATTTATTAATGGGCATTTTATTTATCGGCGAATATCTAATCAGAATCAAAACTCAAAACCATGCCCGATAAGCCTCACATGATGTTTTCTCGATGACTGAAACCCCAATTGCCTATCATGCAGGGCATTATTATCACGCGGCTGCGTTTGATGCCGCCGTCCGTTATTGGGTTAAGCAATTACACGCCCAGCCATTTAACCGTTACGCGCTATATACTGACGATGCCTACCCGTTTGCGGTGCTGTTATTCGCCTTGTTTCATGCGGGTAAAGAGGTTTGGATTACAGGCAATAATCACGCAGGAACAGCCGAACAATTAACCCAACACCAGTGCCAGTTAATCGGCGATTGGCAAGGTCATGCAGCGTTCGATTATCATCTCGACAGCACAGATAACGCAAATTTATCAGCATTAAATCCGCATAACACCCGTCTGGTGATTTTCACCTCAGGTTCAACAGGGCAAGCCAAGCCGATAGAAAAACGCCTGATTCAATTAAAACGTGAGTGCGCTACTTTGGAAGCACAATGGGGCAAACAACTGGGTGATGCCGAAGTATTGGCAACGGTTAGTCACCAGCATATTTACGGCTTGTTGTTTCGCGTGTTGTGGCCGTTATCAGCGGGTCGGTGTTTTCATAGCCAAATCGCCATGAATCCTGAAATGCTGGTCAACACCATTCATAAACCCGCGTGTTGGATTGCCAGTCCTGCGCAATTAAAACGGCTGGATGCCGATTCGCCGTGGCAAGCTATCAGCGATATGTGCGCGGTGTTCAGTTCAGGCGGCGCATTACCCGAAACCGCCAAACAACAGATTTTTAACCAGAGCAATCAGCAAGTGATAGAAGTGTACGGCAGTTCAGAAACAGGCGGTATCGCATGGCGACAACACGACACCGCGTGGCACACATTCGACGGCATAGTGTTAAGTTGTGTTGATAACAACTGGCAACTACAGTCACCCTATCTCGACGTGATTTTTACCTTAGATGATAATCTCAGCTTGCAAACTGACGGGCGGTTTATCCTGCATGGACGTAAAGACCGCATTGTCAAAATCGAAGAAAAACGCCTGTCGTTGTCGGAACTGGAACGGCGATTGATGGAGTCGCCGTGGATAGCCGATGCCTTTACCCTCACGATTACCAACAATAGAGACAGAGTGGGCGCGGTGATAGTGTTGACCGAGGCGGGTGTGGAACAGCTAACCAGCATCGGCAGAAACGCCTTCATCAAGCAACTACGCGCCCAACTGCATAACTGGTTTGATGCCGTGGTATTGCCCAAAAAATGGCTCATAGTGAACTCCATGCTCTTGACCACACAAGGCAAAATTAACCAATCGCTACTTAAAGTTCTGCTAGATACCGATACGCAAAAACTGCCGATAGTACAAAGCGTTAGCGTGACAGACAACAGTGTGGAGCTGACACTCAAAGTCCCAGAAGAACTGATTTATTTTCCCGATCATTTTGCTGAATACCCTGTACTGGCGGGCGTGGTACAAATCGCGTGGGCGGAACATTTCGGCAAAGCATTTTTCACGATAAACCAACCGTTTGCGCTACTGGAAGCCCTGAAATTCGTTAAAGTCATTCAACCGAATGCCGCGCTCACACTGACGCTGAGCTGGAACGATACCACGCATAAACTGCATTTTAACTTTAGTTCAGACGCTGGAACGCACAGTTCAGGGCGACTTGTTTATGCTACTCAACCTTGAGAACCACATGAAGCCCTGCATCATCATCCCCGTGTACAACCATGAACACGCTATCGTTCAGGTTATCGCCCACTTAAAACCGCACGGTATTCCCTGTTTGCTGGTCAATGACGGCAGTTCCGCCACTTGCACCGCCGTATTGGAAGAGCTTGCCAAACAACAAGCCGATTGGCTAACGCTGATAAACCGCGCAGAAAATGGCGGCAAAGGCGCGGCGGTGATTGATGGTTTTAATGAAGCCATAAGACGCGGCTACACGCACGCGCTACAAATTGATGCCGACGGACAGCACACCGCAGATGATATTCCACGGTTTCTGGAAGCAAGTCGGCAACACCCCAACGCCATGATTTTAGGCAAACCCGTGTTTGATGACTCCGTACCAAAAAGTCGCTTATACGGTCGGCAGGTGACTAATGTATGGATAATCATTAACACCTTATCATTCGCTATCGCTGATGGAATGTGCGGCTTTCGTTTATATCCACTGCCTGCGGTGCAGCAGCTGATTAGCACCCGCCAGATCGGGCAACGCATGGATTTTGATATAGATAGCGTGGTGCGCTTGTACTGGCAAGGAGTCGAAGCCATCAACCTGACAACCGCCGTCAACTATCCCCTAGACGGCGTATCTCATTTCCAACTGTGGCGTGATAACGTGATGATTTCAAAAACTCATGCACGGTTGTTTTTTAGAATGCTGATGCGTATTCCTAGCCTATTATTAAGGCACTGGCAATGAAACAAACAAAGCACTGGGCGCAAATAGAAGAACGCAGTTTTATTTCAGGGATGCGTTTATTATTGCGCGTCTATCTGCTGTGTGGACGAACGGTATTACAAGTGTTTCTATACCCCGTCGTCAGTTATTACTGGTTAAGCAATCGCCCCGCTAGACTAGCCAGTCAAAACTACTTAAACAAAGTCGCCGCGTTCACGCCGTTAAATGCGGGTTTGTGGCTGAGCTTCAAACATTTCATCAGCTTTGCCAATGCCCTGATTGATAAACTCGCCGCGTGGTCGGGTGCGTTATCACTTGACGATGTACGGCATTACGGACGAGATGAATTACTTGCCGAAACCCTTAAGGGACGGGGCGTGGTGGTGCTGGGTTCACATCTTGGCAATCTGGAAGTGTGTCGGATTCTCGCGGATTTTGATAAAGCCCTGCGCATTAATGTATTAGTTCATACCAAACACGCCGAAAAATTCAACCAATTATTAAACAAATCCAGCGACAACAGCCGCTTACAGTTAATCCAAGTCACCGAAATCACCGCCGCGACCGCCATGATGCTCAACGATAAAATAGACGCAGGTGAACTGGTCATTATCGCCGCCGACCGCACCCCTGTGAGCAATTCACAACGGGTAAGTCGCGCCACGTTTCTGGGTGCGGAAGCCTTGTTTCCACAAGGGGCATTTATTCTCGCCGCGCTGTTAAAATGCCCTGTGTACACGGTATTCTGTTTGAAACAGCAGGGCAAATACTCAGTTTACTTCGACCATTTCAGCGACGGCTTACATTTTCCCAGAAAAAACCGCGAGCAGTCCATTCAGCACGTCGTCCAGCGTTATGCCGACCGCTTGCAAACTTACTGCCTCACAGAACCGCTACAATGGTTTAATTTTTTCGATTTTTGGCACATCAATAATGACTAACCACACTCCCATCGTCTTTAATGGTCAAACGATTAGCATTGAAGATATTTGCCAACTTGCCCAGCAACAAGCAAAGTTGGAACTCAGCACCGCCCCCGATTTTGTTAATCGCATTAATAAAGGCGCGGCATTCATCGAAACGCTGTTAAAAGAAGAGGGTTTTGTGTATGGCGTAACTACGGGCTTTGGTGATTCCTGCACCGTGTCCATTCCGACCCACTTAGTTGAACAACTGCCCCGCCATTTATATACCTTTCACGGTTGCGGTTTAGGCAATCATTTTGATGCAGAACAAACCCGCGCTATTTTAGCGACACGTTTAACCAGTCTATCGCGCGGCTATTCAGGGGTACGTTATGAACTCTTGCAACAACTCGCCACCTTATTAACGCTGAATATTTTGCCGCTGATTCCACAAGAAGGTTCAGTCGGTGCGAGTGGTGATTTAACCCCGTTGTCGTATCTAGCCGCCGTGTTAGCAGGTGAACGCGAGGTGTTATACCAAAGTGAAAAACACACAACACAAAGCATTTTCGCCGCACACAACATCGAGCCATTAATATTAAAACCCAAAGAATGCCTAGCCATTATGAACGGCACAGCGGCAATGACGGGCATTGCCTGCCTTGCCTATCAACGCGCCGCTTATCTGTCGCGATTGACTACCCGCATCACCAGCTTGGTGTCCATCGCCTTAAAAGGCAACGCCTACCACTTTGATGAACAACTGTTTGCCGTTAAACCTCATGTCGGGCAAAACCGTGTCGCTGAACGCATCCGCGCCGATTTACAAGTCACCGACCACGCGCCGCGTCACGATACCCGCTTGCAAGACCGTTATTCACTACGCTGTGCGCCGCACGTTATCGGCGTGCTGGAAGATTCCCTGCCGTGGCTACGGCAATTTATTGAAACTGAATTAAACAGTGCCAACGACAATCCCATCATAGATGCCGAAAACGAGCGCGTGCTGCACGGCGGGCATTTTTACGGCGGGCATATCGCCTTTGCAATGGACGGACTAAAAACAGCGGTTGCCAATTTAGCCGATTTATTGGACAGACAAATGGCGCAACTCATGGATACCAAATTTAATCACGGACTGCCCGCTAATTTATCAGGCGCGACCGCTGAACAGGCAATGATTAACCACGGTTTCAAAGCCGTACAAATCGCTGTCTCAGCGTGGACTGCCGAAGCTCTGAAACTCACCATGCCCGCCAGCGTGTTTTCCCGTTCCACCGAATGCCACAATCAGGACAAAG
>JAURYI010000041.1 GCA_030654015.1 Methylococcales bacterium
TTTGTGTAGATAGCTATGCCTTGAAGGACTGGTAGTCCTGCACCTCTCGATTGTGACATTCATTATTTGAGTTTGGATGATTTTTTATTGGCGACTGAAAAACGCGCTTGGTTAAAACATAATTCGTTGCGCGGTTTGGCACGCGCAGGGGAATTTAAAGGAATTACACCCAATGGACGCGGCGATTGGTTGAATCAAGCGCGTGAATATGAAGATTGGAATCGTTGGTTGCCGATTGCGAGTAAAGAATCAAAGGCTGGAAAAGACGGAGCGATTTTTAAATTGTATTCGTTGGGTGTGGTAACTGCTAGGGATGAGTGGATATATGATAATAATGCTAAAAATTTAGAGCGTAAAATTAAATACTTAATTGATATTTATAATAAAGATGTAAAAAAACAGGCTGGAAAAAAAACGGCTGAAATCGCATCCGACATAGATTATTCCATAAAATGGACAAGGGCAGTAAAAGCCGACCTTTCCAAGGGGATACGGTACAAATATACCCAAGAAAATATTATTTTCAGCATATACCGCCCATTTACAAAAAAACTTATGTATTTCAGTGGTCAGTTAAATGAAATGCAGTCTCTTAGTAAAGAAATGTTTGGAAAAAATGCCGATAAACCGAATATCTGCATAGGCTTTATGGGGAATGATTCGCCAAAACCTTTTGCAGCTTTAGCGTTTATTCACGTTATTGATTTGAATTGTTTAAGCCCTGCGGCTGGTGGCACAAAATGTTTGCCACTTTACCAATACGACAAAGACGGCTCACGCCACGACAACATCACCGACTGGGCGTTAAAACAATTCCAAGCGCATTACGAAAACCCTGCACTCGTTCCCACGCGCGGCGTGGGAATGCCTTCGCACCGCGCTGCGGTGCAAGACGCGGCGCGCCTTCAACTGCATTCCCACGCGGCGCGTGGGAACGAGATAAAAGGTGGGCGCGAATTTATTCGCGCTGTCGGCGGGAAGGCGCGAATAAATTCGCGCCCACCTTGGTTTGTGAGCCTCAACAAAACCGACATTTTCAACTACGTCTACGCCGTGCTGCACGACCCGCGTTATCGAGAAAAATTCGCCCTCAATTTAAAAGCCGAATTCCCGCGCATTCCGTTTCATCCCGACTTTGCCGCGTGGGCAGCACTCGGCGCGAAACTGATAAAATTACACGCCGAATTTGAACACGTTGAACCGTGGGAGTTTGAGCGCGTGGAAAGTTCCGTTCGTTCTGAGCCTGTCGAAGGGCTGGAGTCGTTCATGCTGCAAGGCGCATCAACTAAGAAGACCGCAAAAACTAAACTCAAAGCCGATAAAATCAAGCACTGCATTGAAATCGACAGCCAAACCACCTTAGCCAACATTCCCCCAGAAGCGTGGCAATACCAATTAGGCAACCGCTCCGCGCTGGAATGGGTACTTGACCAATACAAAGAAAAAACGCCCAAAGACCCGACCATCCGCGAAAAATTTAACACTTACCGTTTTGCCGACCATAAAGAACACGTCATTGAGCTACTGGCAAAAGTCTGTCGTGTCAGTGTGGAAACAATGGCGTTGATTGAGGCAATACAAGCATTAACGTGGGATTGAATTTCAATGAAACCGCGCAGTTTTTTAAAACCTGCGCGGTCTGGGTAATCACTTAACAGGATAACGATGAAACTAATTACTTTTACTGAACAAAACCAAACCCGTGTCGGTGCAGTGGTCGATAACTCCGTCATTGATGGTCTGGGAAATCCTGCCATTCCTGATACCATGATTGCATTTTTAAGTGCAGGCACTCAGGCTTTACAGGCTATGCAGCAGTTAATAGACAGCGGTGAACACCGAATTGCGCTGGCGGATGTGCAACTGCACGCGCCGATTCCCAGACCGCCTAAATATCTGGCGATTGCGTTGAATTATGCCGATCATATTGCGGAAACGGGCAAAGCCAAGCCTGAGTATCCGACGTTTTTCACCAAGCAAAGCACTTGCGTCATTGGTGCGGGTGCGGCGATTCAGATGCCCAAAGTATCTGATAAACTGGATTATGAAGGTGAATTGGCGTTTGTCATCGGCAAGCGTTGCCGTCATGTCTCTGTGGAAAATGCGCATGAGGTGATTGTAGGCTTTATGATTGCCAATGATGTGTCGGTACGCGATTGGCAAGCGCGTTCACCGACGATGATGATAGGTAAATCATTTGATACTTGCGGCCCACTGGGGCCTTGGCTGGTGACAAGTGATGAAATCAGCAATCCGCATAATCTGAGTTTAAAAACGTGGGTTGATGAGGAATTACGCCAAAATGCCAGCACCGCAGAAATGCTGTTTAATTGTTATGAGATGGTGGCGTATTTATCAACGGCCATGACGCTGGAAGTGGGTGATGTGATTAGTACAGGTACGCCCAGCGGTGTTGGCGTAAAAATGACTCCGCGCGGCTATTTAAAAGTCGGGCAAACGGTGCGTATTGCGATTGAAGGCATCGGCGAGTTGGTGAATACGGTGATTGCTGAGCCTGAATGATTTTTTGGTAAGGTTACTAGACCTGCGAGGTTTTTAAAACCTCGCAGGTCTTTATCGCACCAGTCATTAATGTCGTTGTTATTTCTTGATTTTAAACAGCCCGCGTAATGTGGCAGGTTTTTTCTCTAATAACTTGATGGGTAAAGGAAAAATGACTTTCACTTTTAAACCGCCAAACTGCGATACGCCTAAAATCAAATCAGCGTTATGAATTGAGGCTATGCGCTGTACCATTGAAAAACCCAAGCCTGTGCCTTGGGTTTTATTGGCAGTTTCTACGCAACGATGAAAGCGTTCCAGTGATTTTTCATATTGGTCAGGGGAAATTCCCGGCCCTGAATCTTCTACGCACAATTCCAGTTGTCGCTCGCGTCCCGTGATGGTGATCAGCACATTGCCGTTGACGGGGGTGTATTTAATCGCATTATCGACGATGTTGCGGATCAAAATAGACACTAACGGCGCATTGACCACCACAGGCACGGGGTTGTCTTCCACCAATTCGATGCTGATTTGTTTTTTATGCGCATCAGGTTCTAAGTCGGTAATCACCGTGATCACTTCACGATTAATCATGGTGTTCTGCTTGGTTAAAAATTCGGTATTGGATTCAATGCGCGAAAATGTCAATAGTTGTTGTACCAGATAGGTCATGCGATTCACCGCTTGTTTAATGCGCGTGAGTGCTTGTCGGCGTATTTCATCATCGGTGGTTCTGAGTGCAACATGAGCTTGCGCTAATAATCCCGCTAATGGGGTGCGCAATTCATGCGAGGCATCGGCAGTGAAGCGGCGTTCATGTTCAAAGGCTTCTTCCAGTTGCGCAAACAGCTTATTGATTTCATTGACCATCGGCACAATTTCTTTGGGCAGTTTTTTCAGCGGCAGCGGCTTGAGATAATTCGCCTCACGAATAGCGAGGGCTTTTTCCAAGTGATGAAACGGACGCAGTGCGCGACGCACAACAAAGGAAATAACCAGTCCCAGCAACGGCAAGCCAATCAGAAACGGCGCGACCAGTTGGCTGGATATTTCATCGGTCAATTCAGAGCGAATCTGCTCTTTTTGTCCGACATGAATCACATATTCACCCGTTGAATCGGTCAGACTAAAGACGTGCCAGTCATTGCCGTCAATATTATTTTCACTGAAACCATGCGTAACCGCTGAAAACGCAAATTTAGGCGCACTTTCCGAACGCAACAATAAACCGTCTTTTTTCGACCACAACTGAAAGGCAATTTTGCGTTCGTATTTATGCCCCAAACTTTCCGCCTGTAACATTTCATCAAACTCTTGCCAGAGTTGGGTATCGCTTTGGCTGCCGTCAAAACTGTGCAGCGAAAATACGGGCGGGCTTTCTGATTCCAGTAATAAACCGCCTGATTCTGCCCATAGTTGAAACGTGCTTTTGGTTTTGAATTTATGACGCAAGGCATAGGCGTGTAACATTCCGCCCGTTTGTTCCTTATTCCAATTCGCCGATAAAGAACCTTCACGCACTAAACTTTCTATAAATGCGTGTAACACTTTGGCGGATTGCGCTAATTCGGCATCAAATAAATTAGCGACTTCATCGCGGGTAATTTTGTAACTCAGATAAGCAGTCACGCCCCAAATCAGCATGGAAGCCGACAATAGCGCGACTAATAAGCGGCGTTTAAGCGAGTAATTCATGACTCATCATCACTATCAATAATATAGCCCACGCCTCTGACGGTGCGGATTAGCGAGGCATCCAGTTTTTTACGCAAATAATGAATGTACACTTCCACGGTGTTGCTTTCTACATCGGAATCCCATGAATACAGGGTTTCTTCCAGCCGCGCCTTGGACACCACTTTGCCGATATTTGCCATCAGAAAGCTGAGTATTTCAAATTCTTTTTGTGATAATTCTATTTTTTCATCGTAATAAGTGACTAGGCGTGATGCGGGGTCTAAGACAACGCCTTTATGTTCGATATTAGGGATGCTCCGTCCTTCATTGCGTCTGGCGAGGGCGCGTAATCGGGCGCAGACTTCATCCAGTTCAAACGGTTTGATAACAAAATCATCCGCGCCAGTATCCAAACCCTGTACGCGGTCTGGAATGGTGTCTTTCGCCGTCAATACCATCACAGGTGTTTCATTTTTACGGCTTCTTAAGGCGCGTAAAATCTCCATGCCGTTCATTTCAGGCAAGTTCCAGTCCAGTACGATAAGCTCATAACTGTTAGTTTTTAATGCTTCATCGGCAAGTCTGCCATTGGTCAGCCAATCGACCGCATAACCTTCCATTTTTAAACCCGCTACTAAGCCATCACCCAATATTTCGTCGTCTTCAACCAGTAAAAGTCGCATTATGTTCTCGCTGTTAATTATCTAATGTTGTTTACCCACAAAAAGCACGAAACTCCCATCATGTCAGGTGCGTATGTGACTAATCTACCTGTTTTTACGCTGTATGATTTCCAGCATTAATTTTTCCACCACGCGCATAACTTCGTTTTTTACACGCGCATCAAGGCGCATAACCGCGCAATTAAAACCGTGTTCCCGCACATATTGGTGGTATTCAATCAATAACGTATTGGTATTATTATCGTCATAATGGGTAATAGCGATAATCGCTGGATGTTGCTGCAAAAAATCTTTGTGGTATTGCAAAAAATAATCCAATTCATCCAATGGATGGGTGTGACCGTTATCAATCATCACCACCATGCCCGTCGCACCTTTGCATAAAATACTTGCCATAAAATCAAAACGCCGTTGCCCCGGTGTTCCGTAAAGATGAAGTTTAACGCCGTTGATATGCACTATGCCATATTCCATGGAAACGGTTGTTGATGGCTTTCGGTGTAACGCCTCGCCTTCGGTGGCTTTTTGTTCTGTACCGATGACAGACACCTCACTAACCGCATGAATACTGGTGGTTTTTCCTGAACCCACATTACCCACAAAAACCAGTTTAAGAGCTTCTGACTCATTCATAGTTAGACACCACCCTTATGCAGTTTTTAAAACAGCCTGCATACAGCAGCCACGTCCTGCAATACTATCAATACTGATGCTACCACCTGAGTTTTCGATAAAATGACAGGCTAATGCCAACCCCAAGCCTGTGCAGACTTCAGGCAGTTTAGTGTTGAACAGCGGATCGGTAATTAGCGAATACATATCTTCGGTATTATCGGCGTTGTTATCACACACCGACACAATCAGATGCTTATCTTCCGTTGCCTTGATACTGATGGTGATACACGGTTGCGGGTAATTTTCCAAGGCTTCTTGTGCGTTAATCAGTAGATGTACCAAAACGTGCATCAAGCCTTCAGCACTGCACATTACCAGCGGTAAATCCGCATCAATATCGGTTTGAATTTGAATGTTGCTTTCCTTCATTCGGTTGGTCAGTAATTCCAACACCTGAGCAAGGACATCCTCAATATCACAGCGTTCTTCTGTGGGGTGCGTCGAAATGGATTTAATGTACAACTGGGTGTTATGGGTAATTAAATCAATACGCTCAATGTATTGCGTCGCTTTATCTAATACATCAATCAGTTGCGCATTATGTGCGCTGTGTTGTTTGGCAAGCGTAACCGCAGTCTGTAGCTCGTGCAATGGCTTGTTAATTTCGTTGGTCACGCTGGTAATCAGCGTTCCGACCGATGCCATCGTTTCCAATTGCAATAAATGTGCTTGCCGCGCTTGCAGCTGCTTGTAATACGCGCGGCTTTGCAGCAAATTTTTCACCCGCACCAATAGCTCTATTCTGTCCACGGGTTTATGGAGAAAATCATCAACACCGATTTCCAAAACTTCAACACGTTTGTTCGGATCATCAACAGCCGTCACAATCACCACAGGAATTTGTCGGGTTTCAGGGTTTTGTTTTAATTGCCGTGCCACTTGAAAACCATCGACTTTAGGCATCAGCAAATCAAGCAAAATCAAATCTGGTTTGTGTTCCGCTATTATCTCCAGTGCCTGCTCACCATTTGCCGCACACATCACCTCATACGCTTCTTCTTCCAACCAAATTTTCAATAATTCCTGTTGGTAATAATCGTCCTCTATGATCAGCAACGTGTAGGTATTTTTTTTCATCATCGTTCCCTTGTAATAATTTCAGTTTTAGTGCGCCAATAACGCCAATAACTCAGCGGTTTTCGCCTGCATTAACGCTTCATCACCGCGTGATTCCACGTTTAATCGCACTAATGGCTCAGTATTGGAACAGCGGACATTAAACCGCCAATCGGCAAACTCCATGCTCAAGCCATCGGTAAAATCAACGCATAACGCGGCGGCTTGATACTGTTGCTGTACTCGTTTCAGAACGGCATCGGCATTTGCAATGGTGCGGTTAATTTCGCCACTGGCAGGAAATAAGCGTATCCGTTCATCTAATAATTGCGATAATTTTTTACCGCGTTTACTCATCAGTTCCAGCACCAATAACCACGGAATCATACCACTGTCACAATAGGCAAAATGTTTAAAATAATGGTGCGCACTCATTTCACCACCGTACACCGCATCTTCTTGCCGCATTCGTTCTTTAATAAACGCATGACCTGTTTTGCTTTGCACCGCGATACCCGACAAACCTTCGACTATATCAATGGTATTCCATGTTAAACGCGGATCGTGGACAATTTTCGCGCCCCGATGATGTTGTAAAAACGCGCCAGCAAGCAAACCGACAATATAATAACCTTCGATAAATCGCCCTGTTTCATCAAATAAAAAGCATCTGTCAAAATCCCCATCCCACGCAATACCGACATCCGCGCCATGTTGTTGAATAGCGGCAATAGTACTGTGCCGATTTTCGGGTAATAACGGATTAGGAATCCCATTGGGAAAATTGCCGTCTGGCTCGTGGTGTAATTTGATGAAAGTAATTTTATCTTTTAATGCTATTCCCAGATTATCAAGTACATGACCTGCCGCGCCATTGCCCGCATTCACCACAATTTTCAACGGTGATAAAGCGGTAGTATCAATATAACTTAATAAATGTTCAGTATACGCCGCGCTTATGTCCACTGCGGTGACTTGTCCGCGTTGTGCGACAGGTGTGGCAAACTGATTACGTTCAGCTAATTGCTTAATAGCATTCAAGCCCGTATCACCGCTGATAGGTTTACTCTGTTCGCGTACCAACTTCATGCCGTTGTAATCTTTGGGATTATGGCTTGCCGTCACCATAATGCCGCCATCCATAGCCTTACCGTCATCCAAATAAGCAAAGGTCGCGTAATACACTTCTTCCGTACCGCATAAGCCAATGTCATACACATCAACGCCTGCATCCATAAGACCCTGAATCACTGCGTCGCTAATCGCATCACTGGATAAGCGAATATCACGCCCGACAACGACGCGGCGCGGCTGTAAATACTCGGCAAACGCCCGCCCGATTCGGTACGCAATATCGGTATTCAGTTCATCGGGCAGTCGTCCGCGTATGTCGTAGGCTTTAAAACAAGTTAATAATGGGGTCATAAGAGGTGATTTAACAAGGTGGAATGATAGGCAATCGGCTAAAATATCATTTTACGGAAGTTTTTTACGATATGGCCAATTTTAATACTCATTTATCTGTTGCTTTAGGTGCCAGTGCAGGTCTCGCACTGGTTGCCGTCAATGCTAACCTTATGACCGTCACCGATGCCCCGTGGATGATTGCCTTTGGTGCGATTGGCGGAATGTTGCCCGACATTGATTCAGGGCATTCAACCCCCATCAAACTGTTTTTTACCACGCTGGGACTGCTCACCCTGCTGGCAGTCATTGATGTATTTGAAAACCGTTACCCTGCTTACCTGTTATTAATAATGGCAGCGGCAGCATATATATTGGTACGCTATGGTGCATTGTGCTTGTTTGATCGTTTCACCAGTCATCGCGGCATTTTTCATTCACTGCTGACAGCGATATTTTTCTGTTTGCTGATGGTCTGCATCGGCTGTTATATACTGCATTGGGATATTGTCCATTGTTGGCTCAGCGGCTTATTTATCGGTTTTGGTTTTATCGTCCATTTGGTATTGGATGAAGTTTACAGCGTCGATTTATCCAATAAACGCATGAAAAAATCGTTCGGCACTGCATTAAAATTATACAGCTATAAAAACATCACCACTAGCGCACTCATGGCGGTCTGCACCTTACTATTAGCGTTGATCACACCAGAACCGCAACCCGTCATCAACGCATGGATAGCCCAAAATACCCCGCGTTCAACCGCCGCAAAACCGACTATCATCAAAACTGCCGTTAAAAAAATCAACCAAAGATAGCACTAGCAGTTAAAATTAACCCCATTTTGTAATCGTTCTTTAACACTATTTCTCATGAATCAAGAAAATACCCCTACCACCCCATTACACGCTGCTTGCAACTGGAGCTTAGCTTCGCTGAAAAACCAAAGCTGGGTAAAAAACATCAGCGACGCATCCAGCACCACCCACTACCCCATTAAATTATTACGTTACTGGTTCATGTTTAATTTAATCAAAGAACAACAGCAGCGACTGGGACGACCCTTGCGCGTGTGTGAAATCGGCGTGGACAGAGGGCAAATGCGCCGTTATGTACAAGATGCGGGTTTTACTGAACTGGCGTGCTGGGAAGCGGTTGATTACAAATTACAACCTGAATTGAACGAATCAGGCTACACCAAACAAATCCAAGCCAATGTTGATTTACCTGAGTTTGCACTGGCTGAAAAATACGATGTCATCATCGTCCTGCATCTGCTTGAACACTTGTTTGAACCTGAACAACTGGCAATGAAACTTGCTCCTGCATTAGAAGACGGCGGCATCTTAATCGGCGGTTTTCCTGCCGTACCGCAAATCATCCAAGCCTATCGCCAAGAAAAAATCCGCAAAACTGCCGCTAACTTCGGACACGTCAGCACCTTTTCACCGCAACGGGTAAAAAATATGGCAGACACTTGCGGATTAAAAATGGATTTTCTGTCAGGCACTTATATGCTCCGCAAACGCAACTTTTTTCTGGAAAACTACACAGGCTGGGTGCGATTGAATTTATTATGGGGCGTATTGTTTCCTGCGTTCAGTGGTGAACTTTATTGGTGTATGCGTAAGTAAAAACAACCGCCACACCTTGTTCCCACGCGCTACGTCACTGCCCACAGTTAAGGAAAAACCCCAGCGGGGTGAAATGTTTGTAGACTAAATGTTTAGATGATTTCATAGCCCCGTAGGGGTGAAATGTTGGATGAGAAACAAACATTTCACCCCTACGGGGCTTGGTTATGTTTATATTTTGTTGCTACAACCATTTCACCGCTACGCGGTTACCACCAGTCAGGCTTAACTGTAGGCAGTGATGTGATGCGCCGCGTTGTGTAACAAACCGTAGAATATGATAACAAGTTTCATTTTTCATGAGCAATAACATAACAAACAATCGTTTTCCTTAACCCTGTGATACAATAAACCTATTATTTTAGTACAGAATTGTACCGCCCTCTGCGAGCGGCACATCGCTCACCTCCTCATTAGCTATAAACGCAGACCCTTTTAGAGTCCTTCCTTGTCAATGACTCTGACGTTTTTAATACCCCTTTTATTCCGAACTGCACAGAATTACCGCAGTCATTCATTGAGATTTTATACCCCATGCCATTTACCAAACTCGGATTATCTGATCCACTGCTTCGTGCTATTGCTGAAGCGGGTTACACCACGCCCTCCCCTATTCAATTACAAGCCATCCCTGCCGTGCTGAACGGTCATGATTTACTCGCCGCCGCCCAAACTGGCACAGGTAAAACCGCTGGTTTCGCGTTGCCTATTCTGCAACGCTTGTCACACAAACATTACAGCTCCAACCGCCCGATTCGCGTCTTGATTTTAACGCCTACGCGCGAACTTGCCGCGCAGGTCGGCGAATCGGTCAGTAAATACGGTGAACATTTACACCCGCGTTTAAAAACCGAAGTGGTCTTCGGTGGCGTAAAAATCAATCCGCAAATGATGCGCTTACGCGGTGGCGTTGATGTCTTGGTTGCAACTCCCGGTCGCTTGCTGGATTTGGTCAATCAAAACGCCATTAAGCTAGATCAAGTAGAAACCTTGGTTTTGGATGAAGCCGACCGTATGCTGGACATGGGTTTTATTCGTGACATTCGCAAAATTATTGCCCTGTTGCCGAAAAAACGCCAAAACCTATTATTTTCAGCGACATTCTCCGAAGATATACGCCAATTAACCACAGGTTTATTGGTTAATCCGATAAAAATCGAAGTCGCCGCGCGTAATACTGCCGCTGAAACCGTCGAACAAGTTGCTTATTTGTGCAATAAAGCCAATAAAGCCGACTTGTTATGCCATCTGATAAAAGTGAATGAATGGCGACAAGTGTTGGTGTTTACCAGCACCAAACATGGGGCAAATCGCCTGACTGATAAACTCAACAAACTGGATATAAAAGCCGCTGCCATTCATGGCAATAAAAGTCAGGGCGCGAGAACCAGCGCGTTAGCAGGTTTTAAAGCGGGTGAAATTCGCGTATTAGTTGCAACTGACGTTGCCGCACGCGGTATTGATATTAACCTGCTGCCTCATGTAGTCAATTACGAGCTACCACGCGCTCCAGCCGATTATGTGCATAGAATCGGGCGGACAGGCAGAGCGGGTGAAGAAGGTCAAGCGGTATCCTTGGTGTCTCACGACGAAGTAAGTGCGTTGCGTTTGATTGAAAAACTGATGAATAAACCCATTAAACGCGAACAAATCGAGGGGTTTGAACAAGCGGCAGTCGCACCACCGATGCCGCCTGAACCCCCACGCGGCCCGCGCCCTGTGAGAAACCAGCCGCGCAAAACCGCCGCCGCGCCAAAAACCGAGCATAAACCACGGCGCAGAAGCAGCGTTTAATTTGTTACTAGAACGGGGGATTATTAAAGATTCCCCTTTTTATAAGGCATAGCTTAATAAGTTAATACAAACCCAGCCGAAGCCGATGGTAGTAATAACAAAACTGATAGCTGAATAAATTCGCCAGTGAGATTTTTCCCAAAAATTAGGATCAAACGCAGCAACCACAAACACGCAGGGATTAGTAATGCCGCCAATAACAACCAGCCAACACGCAGTAACGGATAACGGTACTTTGACAGCATAAAAACCCAGACAGAATAATGCCATTAATGCAAAATCAATATGCGCTCTAATCAGGGTTTTATAGTCGGTAAGAAATTCGCCATCAATGCCCTTAATAGGAAACCAACGTGCAAAAGTCATTAGCCATGCGGATGCTAAAACAGCAAAAATCATTAGTACAGCACCAATTAATAATATTTCCATCGTGTTATTCTCTTTAATTGTTAATAATAAAATTATACAGACCAGTCGGTATATTGACAGCTGAGTATACCGACCAGTATAGTTGCAAACAACTTGTTTTTTGTTATTTATATCTATGGTGTTAAATTTAAAAGAAAAAATTCTGCTCGCGGCTACTGATCTTTTTTATAGTCAGGGTATTAGGGCAACGGGTGTCGATGCTATCGTCAAATCGGCAAATACCACCAAAATGAGTCTTTATAAGTATTTTTCTTCTAAAGACGAGTTGATTATTGCCTTTTTACGCAAGCGCGATAAAGATTTTTGCGAATGGTTTATTGAGCAAGTAAATAGCAAAGCAGATACGCCGAAGGCTAAATTATTGGCGATTTTTGATGTGATTGGTGAATGGCTGGCTATTCCTGAATTTCGTGGCTGTGCGTTTATCAATGCGGCGGCTGAATTTCCGCTGGAAGGCAATCCTGTGCATCAAGTATCTGCTGAATTTTATGATAATTTTCGATGCTATATGACGGATCTTGCTAAAGAATACGGCGCAAAATCGCCAGAAGTATTGGCTCTGCAATTAAGTCTACTGATTGAAGGGGCTATCGTCTCAGAACAAATGAAACGTCATTCAGATGCCGCTCTTTATGCCAAGCAAGCGGCGATTATTCTTATCGAACAAAGTTTAATACCTTAATACAATAACTTACCAATCCGATTACGCTAACACAACCTACTACTACCAACATGAAAAAAGTCGAACTTCTCTCCCCAGCAGGAACTATCAGAAATATGCGCTACGCCTTCGCTTATGGTGCGGATGCGGTGTATGCAGGTCAACCCCGTTACAGCCTGCGCGTGCGTAACAATGATTTTCTCAGCGAGAATTTAGCCAAGGGTATTAAAGAAGCCCACGATTTAGGCAAAAAATTCTTCCTTGCGACCAATGTCATTCCGCATAACGCCAAAGTAAAAACCTTTATGGCGGATATTGACCCTGTGATTGCCATGAAACCTGATGCCTTAATCATGGCTGATCCCGGCCTAATTATGATGGTGCGTGAAACCTATCCTGATATGCCGATACATTTGTCAGTACAAGCCAATACTGTGAATTATGCTACGGTTAATTTCTGGAAAAGCATGGGCGTGGAGCGGGTTATTTTGTCGCGTGAATTATCTTTAGATGAAATAGCCGAAATTCGTCAACGTTGCCCAGATACAGAACTGGAAGTATTTGTGCATGGTGCGTTATGTATCGCCTATTCAGGTCGGTGTTTGTTGTCAGGTTATTTTAATCACCGCGACCCGAACCAAGGCACTTGCACCAATTCGTGCCGCTGGAAATACGACACCATTCCCGCGCAGGAAAATGCCGAAGGCGATTATGTGTTGGCAAGTGAAGCCGCGCCATTATCTATGTCCGACATCAGCAGTGCCAGTTGTGGCGGCGCACAGCGTCATCCGTTAGCCGATAACATTTATTTTCTGGAAGAAGAAGGGCGTAAAGGTGAATTACTGCCTGTGATGGAAGATGAAAATGGTACTTACATCATGAATTCCAAAGACTTACGCGCCATTGAACACGTTCAGCGTTTAGTGGAAATCGGTATTGACTGCCTTAAAATCGAAGGGCGTACCAAATCACATTATTATGTGGCGCGTACTGCACAAACTTATCGCCTGGCGATTGATGATGCGTTAGCAGGTCGTGCATTCCAACCTGAACTCATCGGCGTATTGGAAAATTTAGCCAATCGCGGGTATACCGATGGTTTTTATCAACGTCATCACACGCATGAACAACAAAATTATCTGAATGGCTATTCCAAAAGTCATCAACAACAATTTTGTGGCGAAATCAGAGACTATGATGCCGAAACAGGTTTAGCGACGATTGACGTAAAGAATAAGTTTTCAGTCGGTGATACGCTGGAATTGATTTTACCCGAAGGTAATAAGAACATTACCGTTGAACGTATGGAAGGAATGTACGGACAGGAAATGCAGGAAGCCTCAGGCGGCGGTTATGAAGTAAAAATCCCGTTACCAGAAATGCCCAGTACGCATGGCTTGTTGGCACGGTATTATTAATACGTTTAAGAATACTGCATGACTATTAACAATAGCCATGCAGTCGTTGATTTAAATAAGAATCGCAATTTTTTCAACAGACTGACTTAAACTGGAAAAGAGTTGTTCCAGATTGGTATAAGGCTTGATGATGACAGCCAGTATGGCTTCAGTTCCTGCATGAGTGATGACAATATGATTTTTCGCACTTTTAATAAAGACCTGCTCTAACATACCAATAGCGCATTGCTCAGAGGTGCGATGTCCGAGTGAAAACGCGCCTGCACAGATTGCACCTATATTTTCTACATCCATATCAAGCGGCATGGTGGTTGCTATGACCAATCCATCAACAGATACTAACGCGGATGCTTCAATGTCCATAGATGAATTATCCAATTCATTCAAATGAGTCAGTATATTTTTATACATAATCGTCTCCCATACATTAATTTTAATAGGTTTAATTGCCCGCTCATATTCGCACCCAAAAGTGACACGATGATGTCAGAATAATGAAAAGCAGGCTAACCACCAATTAACACGGTAGGAAGTCCTAAAATAATATTTCCGCCGTGTGCGGTCATATCGCCTATTCTGGCGGCGGGTTGCCCCATAATTAACACGGTCATCGAGCCTTTTACGATAACATCGGGCGGGCCGACACAGGTTGCCATATCGCCGACACGCGCGGCGGGTAAGCTGCCGATTAGGACCGTAATGGCACAAGGGGGTATTATCGGGCCTCCGACATGAGGCACGACTCCTGTCACCATCGGACAAACGTGCATATCGGTTAATCTTGCGGCAGGCTGTCCCATCATCTTTCCTATTTTTAATTAAATCATTATTGAATGCTTCGACCATCGCCACCACTGGCGATATTGATGCCTTGTTGCAAAAAAAGCAGGTATTTATCATTCACTTTGTTGGCTTCGCCTTGTGTGGCTGCCAGCATTACCGCCCCTATCACCGCTTTAGCGTATAGTTTTTCATCGGGTGGAATCACTGCTTGTGGTACGGGTGATATATCATCACCGCACCAAAATGCGGCAATAGCAGCCCAGCTGGCAGCGGTTTTGTATTCGGTTGCCTCTGCCGCCGCTAAAGTTGGTTTTCTATTGTCTTCAGTGGGTTTATATACCCACGCTTCGCCGAGTTCAATAGCGTTTATTTCATTTGCGGGCGTTTTATCGGTCAGCGTGTTGCGAGCGCATAAACACGCCCACCACGTTGCTTCGCGCTTGGGCAGCGCGTGTGCCAGAAAACGCACGGCATCAGGATAAAACTTAAGTGTAATCAGCTGATTAAGATAGTCCGCTGTTGCTGGGTAGTCTTGCAGTAAGGCGGCAGCTTGCTCATCGAGTCCTATACCCTGCGCAATCGTATCGGCATTGACGTGTTTAATTTTGATTAACGTTGATTCCGTCATGTTAAAACCTGCTAATTAATTTTGGTCAGTGTGCCTTGGAGTGTCAATACTGCACTCGCACCTACTGTGGTGAGTGGACTATTGGCATCCAATTTTGCAGAGGCATCGACTTTCACCATGATACCGTTCACCGTAATGCCTTGTTGATCCAGTTTAATTGTGTTGCTACCGACTTTCAGTTCAATGGAAGTCATCGCGGTAATGGTGGCTTTGCCCGCATCAATATCCAGTTTGTAATCACCTAAAGTGATTTTGGTAATAGAATCCCCTTGTTTCACTGTCAAGGTATCGTTGCCTTCATTCAAAGTTGTAGTACGGTCATTTTGAATCTCTGTGGTCTGATTGCCTTGGTCTTTTTTATCCAGCCCGATTTTGCGGGTCTCATTATTTTCAATTACGCAGTTGAAATCTTTCTCCGCATGAACATAGACTTCTTCTGAGCCTTTTTTATCTTCAAAACGCAATTCATTAAAATTATCGGCAACGCCTTCTTTAGAGCTGCGGGTTTTTAAACCGCTTTGCGTTTGATTGGCGGGTAACGTGTAGGGAGGCATTTGATTGGCGTTATATACGCTGCCAGTGATGAGCGGTCTATCAGGATTGCCTTCTAAAAAACTGACCACGACTTCCTGTCCGATACGCGGCAACGAAACCCAACCCCACTGTTTACCTGCAATAGGCGTAGCAACACGCATCCAGCATGAGCTTTTTTCGTCCTTTTTACCCTCTCTATCCCAATGAAATTGCACTTTAATACGCCCGTATTTATCCGTCCAAATCTCTTCGCCCGTTTTTCCTACCACAGTTGCCGTTTGCGGGCCTTGCACAAACGGTACGCGCGTTAACCGCTCAGGGCGAAATTGTTGCGTGGATCGAATTGCCTTGAACTCGCATTCATACTGAGTTTCTTCACCTGCCACTGAACGATATTGATTGGAAACGATGACAAAATGAGCTTGTATGACAATGTGTTTGGTATTTTCGGGCGTAAGGTAATGGTCTTTTAGCGTAAATAACATCCCCGTAGTTAGCCCCATCGCACTGCCCTTACCTTGAATCACTTCATAATCAGTCTGCAATTCATCCAGTCGGATATTGGAATATGTTTCACCTGTCGGAGGTTCAGAATAATTGGCGGGATAATCATACTGCTCACCTTCGGCATGACTGTGAGACTTTTTCTCCATGAATTTAGCCAGCAAACTGCTGTTGGGTTTTTCAAAATCGTAATCATTGACCACATAACTGCCCGATTGAACTTCATGTGCCGTGTGCCATTCAAAAATATGATCCTGTTTTCGTTGCTCAACATTTTCAGGAGGGAAATAAGGAATGGTGTCATAACCCGCAATAGTTTGATAAGCAGCGACCGAATCCGCAATAATCAGCGTATGCTTCGTTTTTCCATGTTTAAAAAAATAAAAAATACCTTCGTATTCCATCAAACGACTGACAAAATTAAAATCCGTTTCGCGGTATTGCACACAATAATTACGCGACTGATAACTACCTGTTAGTTCCAGTTTAAAATCACTGAACCCATTAGCGTCAAACACTTTTTTAATAATATCGGGGACGGATAAGTCCTGAAAAATACGGCAATTTGAGGTGCGGGTTAAAAACCATAACCAAGGGCGCAACACTGCACGGTATAAAAAATGCTCATCCTGTACACCATAATGTCTGAATTGGGTGACCAGCCCGTGAAAATAGCGCGTACCTGCATGAGCAGGTAATTCCACTGCAATCGTCATTGCCTGTCCAAGCACATCCTTCACAGGAAAGCCCGCGCTGACAATCATCCCCTGATTTTTATTTTCAACCAGCAAATCGACTTCATACTCAAACAATCGGCTCATTTCTTCACTGCCGCTCATGCGACTGAACAGTAATGTTGAACCTAAAGGCGTAGTCACCGAAATAACGCGATTATCTTGTGAAGGCATAACGTAAGGACTCCTGATAAAAAATGAATGGACTAAGAGTAATAAATCGAGCGACCACTGAATATATAATTGTCATGCCTATTTGATGTATAAACAAGCACATTAGCGTAGCGATAGCTAGCAATTCAATCATAATAAATTACACTTACACTATTTTATTGTGCGTTAGCTATAACAAATTAGATTACCCGAAAACTGGCAACCCAATCTATGAACTTATATCTACTCATTTCTTCAATGTCACTTATTACGACCAACAATGCAGACGCAACCACTGCACCATATCACGCACACTTGAACTCGCGCCGCCTACGGGTGATTACCTTGTCTGCATTCGCTTGAGCTTTTGCATTAACTGTTATAGGAAACAACTGCAAACAAAGCTATTAAGCTGGAGGATATGTATCGGCGAGCATTACTATTTTTCATGATTGTCCCGCATAATTATTGATTTTGTTATCGGTCGCAACGGTTTTGTGTAGCTTGGAGAGACGTGTAAAGTCGGGTTGTCAAAAAGCGGCAACCCAATCTACGATGCTATGCAGCTACAGGACTCAGAGATGAAATACAAATGATTGAATGTTTCCATCATGATGTTTAAGCGGTAAAGCTCGGTGCAGTGAAACATGAGTCGTCAGGC
>JAURYI010000065.1 GCA_030654015.1 Methylococcales bacterium
CTAATCCCGCATTGCTGGCAGGTTTGTGGGCATTTCTTTCCATGATGGAGGTGATGGAAAGTTATTCTCCGGAAGAACTGGTCATTTTAAGAAAAACGGCCAGTTCTTTTTTCGGTTAACTTGTGTAGATACCTATGCCTTAAAGGACTAGCAGTCATAAAACAACCGATTTAATACACTAAATTATAGGCATACGGAGTACAAACCTTGGTTTGCGCTATGGCACTGAACAAACCAAGGTTTGAACTCCACCTTACTCGAAAACTTTTATGCAGTTACTTACACAAAATGCTCGTAAAATAAGTCAAATGCCTTAATGACTGTGTCAAATGCCGCAGTCATTTTATTAAGTATTTCTCAATTCCCCATCCCCTGCGGTTGTCACGTTTCCACAGCGCAAACTAACAGTAAACAGCACAGACTATGCCATTTTTAGCGGCATATTGTCGCGCGGCAATATGCCGCATTTTCACCCCTGATTTATCCAGTAAACTGCCGCACCTCTGATAAATCACCGCTGTGTTAAGCGGTAAATCAGAGTGTTATACCCCTTTTAAAATATAACAATAATAGAGGAACGCAGAATGCACCATGATTCATTCATCAAATTACACACCCATTCCCGACGGGGCTGCTACACCGCATTATTTTTACTTGCCACTGTCAATGCCCATGCCGCAGAACCTGTAAATGACAGCAAAAAATCCGAAAAATCAGCACCCATCACTTTAGCTCCGATGACAGTGACGGAAACGACGGTTCTCAATCCGCCGAACAGTAAACCGCAACTGGATGTACAAACGCAAACAGGCAGCCGCCTTGGATTGACCGCGCGTGAAACCCCTGCATCCATCGCTGTAATTGATAAAGCCACCATTGAACAACGCGGCGCACAAACTACACAGGAAGCCTTGGAACGCGCACCAGGTGTCACAGTGTCGTCACAACCCGGTTCGGCAGGCTCTGTGTCCATGCGTGGTTTTACGGGAGCGCAAATTACGCAATTATTTAACGGCATCACCGTGCAGTACGATGTGGTCGCGGCACGTCCAATTGATAGCTGGTTAATGGAGCGCGTCGAAGTGTTGGGCGGGCCTTCATCATTTTTATTCGGTCAAGGCGCGGTCGGTGGTTCGATTAACTATGTGTCCAAAGTGGCAAACCGTGAAAAAGACCATCATCAGGGTATGCTGATGATGGGTGAATATTTAAATCGCAGAGCTTCTTATGATTATAACGGGCAGATTGGTGACAGTAAGAATTGGTTTAGAGGCGTGGTCAGCTATACAGGTACAGACGGCTTTATGGAAAATACGCCTGCTAATTCGGGTGTTGTGTCTTTATCGTTGTTAAGCGATATAACCGATAAATTAACCCATACGATGGCGTTTGAGTATCAAATAGAACACCGTGATGCCTATTGGGGTACACCTGTGTTAAATCCTACCGTCAATGGTCGTATTATTCCGTGGGGTGATGCGCGTTTGAATAATACGCAAAGAAACGGTCAAATTGATCCTGCCACACGCTTTAAAAATTACAATTCTAAAGACCCCGTATTTGACCAGAACGTGACATGGGGGCGTGATATTCTGGAATATCAATTCAGCAAAGACACGCAATTTAAAAACACCTTGTACGCTTACAAAGGCGATAGAGAATATGAAAACGTCGAAGGTTATGACTGGAATAATACCAATACCTTAGTCGCGCGTAATTTATCGTTTGCGGTAAACCACAATCAAACCTTAGTGGGTAATCGCATGGAATTAACCCACGATAATAAAGTGTTCGATATGCCATTAAAAACCTTGGTGGGTATTGATGTGGCTTATAACCGTCAAGTACGCGCACCGAGTACGGAGAATTCAGCAACTGTAGTCAGTACCGTGAATCCTTATAATTTCAACGTGGGAACTTATTGGGATAATCCTCGTGCTTCAGGGCCAATACGCAACGCACGCAATGAGTTATTAACCGTGTCTGGCTTTATGGAAAACCGTTTGACTTTATTGCCCGATTTGAATTTAGTCACAGGCTTGCGTGTCGATGATATTGACTTGGAAAATAGAAATTACCGTACACCGACCCCACCGACTGCGGCTAATCCATTTGGTTCACCCGCAAACTTTCATCGTCATTGGACGGCGGTAACATGGCGTACGGGTCTGATGTATGACATTACCCCCTCATTTAATGTCTACACGCAATACAGCACTGCCGCCAGTCCACCCGCAGGTATTCTAACCACTGCCTCGGTAGCACAATTGAGAAACTTTGATTTATCCACAGGGCGACAAGCTGAAATCGGTAGCAAGTTTGATTTTTGGAACAAAAAGGGTTCAGGCAGCATTGCCGCTTATTGGATAGAGCGTAATAACATGACCACACCCGACCCGCAAAATCCGCAATCTGTTCTGCCTGTCGGCGCACAGTCCTCAGTCGGCGTAGAAGCGAATTTAGGCTTACAAATCACCTCTGAATGGGCGATTCAAGGCAATATGGCATACACCGATGCCCAATACGATGACTTTGATGAAGTAGTTGGAGGCAGAAATGTATCCAGAGCAGGCAATCAACCCACCAACGTGCCTAAATGGACAGCCAATGCGTGGGTAACATGGAATTTCCATCCAGACTGGCAATGGGGCAGTGGTGTGCGTTATGTCGGCAATCGTTTTGTGGACAACGCGAATACCGTTATTCTGCCTGAATTTTCTGTTTATGATATGCAGATGTCGTGGAAACCCATTAAACATACCATGCTGACCGCACGGGTGAAAAACCTGACCGACAAAGTGTATTCAGAATGGGGCAGTGGCGGCAGTGCGCCGCTATTCCTGTTGCGTGAACCGCGTACTTTCCAAATGGAACTCAAGCTGGATTTCTAGGAGTGAATGTGAAACGCTATCTCTATTTCACACACCGCTGGCTGGGTATTACTTTGTGCTTGTTTATGGCAATGTGGTTTATTTCAGGCGTGGTGATGATGTATGTCGGTTATCCCAAACTGAGCATGGCTGAACGCCTGAGCGCATTGCCCGCATTGGACAGCGGGCAATGTTGTGCAGAGCTGACGGCGGTATTATCGGCGGCTGGTCAAAAAACCAGCCCCGAAAATATTCGCCTCACCAGCGTCAACAACACGCCGAGATTCATACTCAGCTACGGAAAAAATAATCAGTTTGCTGTTGATAGCATCACAGGACAGCGCGTTACGACAGTCTCAGAAGCTGAAGCCCTAGCAAGCGCACAAGCCTTTATGCACACAACAGGACGTTATACAGATAGCGTGAATGAAGATGCGTGGACACATTCACGCGCTTTAGACGGGCAAAGACCGTTACACCGCATATTAATGCACGATGCCGACGACACCTTATTGTATGTATCAAGTACCAGCGGCGAGGTGGTGCGTGATGCGACAAGTACGGAACGGGGCTGGAATTGGCTGGGCGCGTGGATACACTGGTTGTATCCGTTTCGCGGCGAATCAATGAGTCATGAAATGTCGTCAAACATCATCATTTACAGCTCACTCATCGGCTGTTTTGCAGTGTTGACAGGCATGATAGTCGGCGTGTTGCGCTGGCGAGTGGTCGGGCAATACAAGCATGGCGGCAAAACGCCTTATCGAACAGGCATGATGCGCTGGCATCACCTGTTCGGCTTGGTGTTTGGCATTATTACTTTTACATGGATATTCAGCGGACTTATGTCGATGAACCCGTGGAAAATTTTTGACTCAGGTGCGCCCAAGTTAAACATCAACGCCTATCAGGCAGGTGAACTGGACGCGCTGCATTTCCCCTTGTCCATTCAAAAGGCACTCGCCGCTTTTCAAGCCACGGGGTTTTATCCGCGTGAACTGGAATGGCAACTGCTGGACGGCAAAGGCTATTACATCGGCTTTGATAACAACGGGCAAAGCAACATTCTAGCTGCCGAAACCAATGCGACACCGTTCAAACAATTTTCATGGCAACAACTGGAAAACGCGGCAACCCGTTTAATGGGGGCATCTAAACCCAGTGCAGCCAGCATTCTGACCGACTACGATATTTATTATTATCAACGTGCCGCACACACCATGACGGGGCATATTGAAAAAAGACTGCCGATATTGCGGCTGGAATTTGATGATGCGTATTCGACATGGCTGCACATAGACCCCTACACAGGCAATGTCACTAAACTGGATGCCTATAAAAGAATCAGCCGCTGGTTATTCGCCTTTCTGCACAGTTGGGATTGGTTGCCGTTACTGAATAGCCGACCGCTGTGGGATAGCCTGATGATTGTATTCAGCGCAGGCGGATTGATGATCAGTGCGTCGGGCATTATCATCGGCTGGCGACGCTTGGGACGAAAATTTTCCTAAGCAGGTAAATAACTGATGTATGCCCGATAAGCCGCAATCGCCGCCAATATCAGAAAAATACAACCGCTGATTCTATGCAATAAAGTCAGCGGTATTTTTTGCAGAATTGTCCGACCCGCCAACACACCCACCGCTGACGTTGACACCAATGCCGCTGTTGAACCCAACCAGACCGCCAGCGGCACGGCGGTACTGCTCAACGCCACTACTGCCAATTGGGTTTTATCACCGAATTCAGCCACGGTAATCAATAAAAATGTGGTAAAAAATATGCCATGCCCGCTTTTTTCCTGCACTTCCTCATCGTCGTCTGCTTCTTCAACCCGCAACGCAAGAATGCCGAACACGGTAAACAACACCGCCACCGTCGCCGCAATCACATACTCAGGCAACCAGTTGGCAATCGCGACACCAAACACCACCGCCAAAGTATTCAACAACGCAAACGCGGCAATCGCGCCCCAAATCACAGGCATCGCCCTGTGTCTAGCGGCTAAAGTCATACAGACTAATTGGCTTTTATCACCCATTTCAGCCGCCACAATCAACACATAGCTGGTCAGCGTGGTTGCCGATAACTCAGCGACACTGCCCGTATTCAAAGACAACCATAAGGCTTGCAAAGTCTCGACCACATTAATATCCATGCCGCTTAACCCAGCATATTGTCGAGTACCATCATGATAATAAAGCCAACCATCAGCGCAAAGGTCGCATAACGTGAGCGTCCATTAGAATGGGTTTCGGGAATAATTTCTTCACTGATAACAAACAACATCGCACCCGCCGCAAAACCCATTGCAATCGGCAGAATAGATTGAAATGCCGTTACCATCGTAATGCCCAGCAAACCGCCCACAGGTTCAACCAAACCTGTCAAGGTCGCAATACCGACCGCACGCCATTTGTTATACCCCAAACCGACCAACGGCAACGCCACCGCCAAGCCTTCGGGAATATTCTGCAAGGCAATCGCAATTGACAACACCACGCCGTTTTTCATTTCGCCTGAACCGAAACTTACGCCCACCGACATTCCCTCAGGGAAATTATGAATCGTGATAGCGATAATAAACAACCAGACTTTTTTCAACGAATTCAATTGGGTATCAGAAATGGAATCAAAATGCACATGAGGCAACTGCTTATCCGCATAATGCAAAAACGCCGCGCCGACCAACATCCCCAGCGACACCACATAAATGCCTTTAGCCGGCCAGATTGCATTGCCAAACTCAATACCCGGAACCAGTAAAGAAAACGCCGTTGCCGCCAGCATCACACCCGCCGCCGCACCCAGAAGACTATTGAACAAATTAGTAGAAATGTTCTTAAAAAATAAAGCAGGCAACGCCCCGACACCTGTCGCTAAGCCTGCCAAAATACTGGCAAAAAAACCGATAACAACAATCTTGCCAAACATCAGGTACAAGCCACCGAACACCACCGCCTGCGATAACAAGAACAATCCCGCAACAATTGACCACCGCTTTAACGGTGACATTTCCATCAACTGTTGATAACGTGCCGTGGATTTAATACGCGCTACCGTTGATTCAACATAGTGCGGAGTTTTATTAATTACATTAGCTATAAATGTCATACGCCTTACTCATCAATTCGTTACAAAAATATGTACCGCATTATAGCCAAATCCCACTGACAATGCGGTTATTTAAAACGGTATGATTTATGTGTACAATCACACTGTTGCCGGTGTAGCTCAGTCGGTAGAGCAACACATTCGTAATGTGTGGGTCGGCGGTTCGATTCCGCCCATCGGCTTAATAAAATCAATATGTTATAAAAATAATAAAGACAATTTTATTTTAAATGGACACTGGCGGGACAGATAAAAATAAATAGCCATAACAAACCACAACACCAAAAGCCGTTTTGTCCGAAAAACGCGCCACTTTAAACTTACAAAATTAACTCCCTTACCTCGCTCTCCTGACTGGTTAAAAATAGCCAACTAATACGCTTTTTATTTTCAACCGCCCCTTTATTGTCCCATTTAAAATATTTTATTTATTTATTATTTATATTTCAATTTGTTATCAATTAAGGTCTACACATAAATAGTGTGTAGTTGCCATCCATTGTGGCTTGCTGTATTCTTTTGTTAGCTTTTGCAACAGTGCAAAAACAAAAACGGGCTTGCAGGTGTACCACCACCTAACAAGCCCTAACCACACTTAACAGAACGGGGTTAAGCAATGGCTACAGATAAGCATATCAGAAGCCAGAAGCTGTCCCAAGAGGGCAATTATGGCAACCATTGAAAAACGTATTACTGATACTGGTGATACATCCTATCGGGTAAAAATTCGACTGAAAGGCTACCCGCCACAAACAGCTACCTTTAAACGCCTAACTGATGCTAAAAAGTGGGTACAAGATACCGAGAGCGCGATTAGAGAAGGTCGTCACTTCAAAACTGCCGAAGCTAAAAAACACACATTTGCCGATTTAGTAGACAGGTACATCAAAGACGTTCTACCCACGAAACCTAAAAAAGCCAGAGATAAAACCCAGCAACTTACTTGGTGGAAAGAAAAAGTGGGTAGTTATCTTTTAGCCGATATGACCCCCGCTTTAATTGTTCAATACAGGGACGAATTGAGTAATGGCATCACTTACAGAGGAACGCAACGAACCCCTGCTACTGTCATTCAATACATGACGGCGTTAAGTCATGCTTTCACTATCGCCGTGAATGAATGGGGATGGCTGGAAGATTCACCTATGCGTAAAGTCAAAAAGCCAGCCTTACCGCGTGGTCGAGTACGTTTTCTGGATGATGACGAACGCGCCAGATTATTGACCGCTTGCAAGGAATCATCAAATACATGGCTTTATCCTTGCGTCATTCTGGCTTTATCTACGGGTATGCGACAAGGTGAATTGATGGGTTTGAAGTGGCAGGATGCCAACCTAAAGGACGGCTTCTTAATTCTGCATGAAACCAAAAACGGTGAACGGCGGCGCGTACCCTTGGCAGGTCTTGGATTAGAATTATTACGCGATCATGCCAAAGTGAGGCGGATTGATACCGACTTGCTGTTCCCTAGCACTATCAACATAAATAAGCCGATAGATTTACGCAAGCCTTTTCAGAATGCGCTTAAAGCAGCTGAAATAAATGATTTTCACTGGCATGACCTAAGACACTGCACCGCTTCTTATCTCGCTATGAATGGCGCATCTTTAGCTGAAATAGCCGAAGTGTTAGGACATAAGACACTGGCTATGGTGAAACGCTACGCCCACTTATCGGACGGACACGTTAGCAATGTGGTTGCCAGTATGAATGCTAAAATTTTTGGGAGTGTGTAATGAATGTTGTAGTTGAAATTGCAGGGCGCGAGGCTTTACCAGTATGGACGATACCTTATGTCACTTCTTGGCGGCTTAGTCCTGATATGTTGGTAAGAAACTTAGTAGGCTGTGATTTTGGGACGGCTTACCCACATTATTTTTTTCCGACTGCTTTTAATTTAGATGAACATGGTAAACCCTCTCCATTATCCCCTGCACAGTGGAGCGGAACACATAACCTGCTTGGAAAACTTCACCAAGGTTTAAAAGATGAGAAGCAAAGAAAGGATAAAGAACGTATTGAATGGGAAATGCAATCTATAGCTATTCTGTTAATTGATGAAACTTGTTATGTTTGGCGTGACGAGTTCGAGAGTTACTATGAAAGGCTTATTGATTGTTCTAAAAATAAGGAAAATATTGAACTGCAATTTAACCCAAAGTTACCACGAGAGTATGCGCTTAAGTTAAAGGAATTACACGCCGAAAAAACGTTAGAAAAACCAGATATGTCTAGTTTGAAAAACTCACCAGTTCTACCCGAAACAATGAAAGGTGTTGTGCTGGAAGCAGAAGACAAGTCGTTTAATCGACTATTATCGACCCATCATGAACCAGACCCAAGAATACGCTTTCGTCATAAATTCGGTGAAACTTTATCACTGACGGAGCTTATGCAACATTGGCAATCAAATTTTAATTTCATTAATGAATTTGCTTTTGCAAAAAAAATAAGACCGAATCTGGATGATAGAGAAGCGAGGGTTGATATAAAGAATGGCAAAAGGATTTTTTCGTTTATCTCATTGCCAACTGACGGACAGGATTGCATTGTTGAAGACGTTGATGATTGCCCTCAATATACAGAGTTACCAGACAATACCTATTTTTACTGGACTGACATATTAAGCTATGAAGAGGCACACCCTGAAATTAAAAAGCGGATTTTGAAGTTAGATGAGGAACGCGCCACAGAGGATAATATCAAAGGGAATAATGAGCGGGTATTACTACCATCACCACCAACAAAGAAAATTAGAGAGCATGAAACAAGAAATAATGATTATATTGCATGGTTAAAAGAGAAAATACCACACATTGGTGATATACCAGAACCATATATTTTTGAGCAAAAAAAGGAAGATATTCAAAATGAACTGAAAATTAGAAATTTCGCATTATGGGCTTTTAATTTTCCTGAATGGTGGAAACAACGACCACATAAGAATATTGTCAGGGTAAAATCAGGCAAAAGATAAGCGATAACATAGTGTTTTTTAAAGGGGCTAATTAGCTCCTTTTTTATGTCCACTAGAAACAACGCGGCTTTTAATATGGTGGAAATCCACCAGTTTAAAAAACACCAGTTACACCAGTTTTTTATAAAAATCAAAAACCTATAATCAAAATTAATACAAGGCAACTTGTGGAAAAGCCTGCAAAAAGCAGGAACACTTTTTATTTAGGTTATTAACAATGTCCAACTTATATACTGTAAATTCTTTTGCTGAAAAGCATTCTCAAGCCTTCAAAATCGGGGGCTTACGTTCACTTATATTCAATCAAGATAAAAATGGACTTACCAAATCTGGTTCTATAATCAGACTTGGGCGTAAGGTGCTGATTGATGAAACTAAATTTTTCGATTGGATAGAGTTACAAAATCAAGGAGGTAAGTAATCATGAAAAACTTACCAAGCGATACTAAGTCACAACGTCAACGCATACTTGACCATCTTCGCCATACACCACTTACCACGTTTCAATCACGGCAAGAACTTGATATTCCCCATCCAGCGGCGCGGGTTCAGGAATTAAAAGCACAAGGTCATAACATCATCACTGAGCGAACGACTGAGGATTGCGGGAATGGAAAGCATCGAATCGCTAAATATGTTCTCTTAATAGGGGACAGCCAATGAGTAAGCGCAAACTCAATGCTGATGACATCAAACAATCAGTAAATCCAGCCGATTTTTACCGTCATGAATTAAACGTGCCATTAAAAAAACACGGCTGGCAAGATGGCGGCTTGTGTCCTTTTCACAGCGATAACAAGCAAGGTTCGTTTTTCGTTAATCTGGAAACTGGCGCATACAAATGTTTTGCTTGCGTGGCTAATGGTGGCGACATTATCAGCTTCACTATGGCATTGCACGGCTTGAGATTTGCCGAAGCACTGGCGCAATTAGCACACGACTGGGGGATTTGATGGCAGAAATCCCACAGCGTTACAACGATAAACCTTTAGTTCATGCTTGGACTTATTACGCTAAGGATGGCGTACCCTGCGGGGTAGTTGGGCGTTATCAAGAGGGAGACGGTAAAAAAGACATTGTGCCATTTTTTAAGCGTAATGGTTCAGGCTGGATTGCTGGGATTGACTTAAATCCACGCCCTTTATTTGGACTGGATAAGCTGGCACAAAACCTAGAAAACAAAGCAGTTTGGATTGTGGAAGGTGAAAAATCAGCAGCAGCTTTGCAAAGTATGGGTATCTGTAGCGTTACGTCATTGGGTGGTTCTAACGCAGCAAAGCAAACTGACTGGACACCCTTGAATGGCTTCAAATTGGTTTATTTATTACCCGATAATGACGAAGCAGGTGAACACTACGCACAAGATGTTTATCGAGCATTAGCGGCTTTAGAATCACCACCAACAGTAAAAATATTACGACTGGCTGGATTACCCGATGGTGGTGACATCGTAGATTGGCTTCAATGTCGGTTATATAAATGGAATGGTTACACGCCCGTTGCTGAAAATTTCCACACGCTATTTAAGGAACAATTAAAGGAGCAATTGCAAAAAGCCGAACTTGTACCTGATAGCTGGAAACTGACTAATCCACCAGTGAATGAGGTTAGTCATTGGGAACAAAACCCCATAGAAATAAATATCAAGCTAAAGGCAGTCATTCCGTTTGATTTTAACTTATTGCCTGATTCTTTAACGCCTTGGGTTGGTGATATAGCACTGCGTATGCAATGCCCACCTGATTATGTCGCAGTCGCGGCAATGGTGGCTTTATCGGCGGTTGTCGGTAAAAAAGGAATGGTTATGCCAAGGGAAAAAGATAATTGGGAAGTATGCCCGAACCTTTGGGGGCTGAATATTGGCAGACCATCCGCGATGAAATCCCCTGCATCCAGTGAAGGTATCAAGCCTTTGCAACGTCTTGAAATTGAGGCTAAGGACGCTTTTCATGAAGCAATGGCGGTTGATGAAGCACAGAGTTTTATTCATAAAGAGGGGCGATTATTAGCTGAAAAACACGCCAAGGCACTTGTTAAAGAAAAAAAGTTTTCAGAGGCTAAGCAACTGCTATTGGATAACCCAGAAGAGTCTATTAAGCCCACGAGAACACGGTATCTAGTGAATGACACAACGATTGAAAAGCTGGGTGAATTGTTAAATGAAAATCCTAACGGATTGATGCTGTACCGCGATGAGATTAACGGCTTTTTTAAGACGATTAACCGTGAGGACAGGAGCAACGATAGAGCTTTTTATGTTGAAGCCTTTGATGGGAAAAGTTCTTATACCTTTGACCGTATAGGACGCGGCACAATTGATATTGCCAGCGTGTGTGTGGCAATGCTTGGCAATATTCAACCCAGTGTCTTAAACCCTCATTTAATGCACGCCATTAAAGGTGGGGCAAATGATGACGGTATGGTTCAACGTTTTCAGATGATGGTTTATCCCGATTTAGGGGCTTGGCAGAATATTGACCAATGGGCTGATAAAAATGCTAAGGATGAAGCCTTTAGTGTGTTTACCAGAATAGCAGCATGGGATGGATTTACCGAACCAGCGCGGTTTAGTCCTGACGCACAAGTTCTATTCAATGAGTGGTATATCCGCTTAAATCTGGAACTCAGGTCTAATGATATTTTGCCAGTCATGGAATCGCATTACGGCAAATATAAGTCATTAATACCCAGCCTAGCGGTACTCATTCACCTTGCTGATAACACCGATCACAGTCAGGTTATTAGCATTAGTTCAGTTAGACGAGCTATTGCATGGGGTGTTTATTTAAAAAGTCATGCAGAGCGCGTTTACAGTATGGCTCTTGACCCCATTGATGCCAATGCCAAGACTATTTTAAACAAAATTGAATCAGGCAAGTTATCCGATGGCTTTGGTACGGGTGATATTTTGCGGGGTGGCTGGTCTGGTTTAGATTCACTGGAGAACATCAAAGCCTCTTTAACCCGATTGATGGAATATGGCTGGATTAAGCAGTTACCCATTAAACCAATGTCCCAAGGTGGTCGTCCCGCCATACGTTATCAAATACACCCGAAACTTTTATAAAACTACGCTAACTATGTGCCTACTAAACCTATTTAACCCGTTTAATCGGTTTAGTAGGCACATACCCTAAGCGTTTTTAATAAAAAATACGCCATAGCTTAAAGAAAACAGGATTAAAAAATGAAAAACGAAAACATTGACCATGTGGCAGGAAGATTGCAAATGTCACCCACACTGGAACGGCTTTACCATTTAGCCACAGGTTGCCCGTGTGATGTAAATAACCCAGATGATTTAAAAGCAGCATTCTCAACGTGTGGCATATCACTCATTGACGCACTGGATAACAATCGCATTACCTTCAAGAATGACGAAGACAAAGCCTTATTCTACGGACTGCTCACAGTCACAATTGATTATGCAATGGATGGCAAGCTAAAGACTGCATTTAAGCCCGTACCAGCCACCAGCAAACATTGATTGAGCAAGGAAATAACAATGGCATTTCAAAAAGGCACTAGCGGTAATCCGAAAGGCAGAACACCCGCACACCTAACAGCGGCAAAGGTACGCAAAGACATCAATGACGATTTACCCGACATTCTTAACAAACTAATCGAATTGGCAAAAGGCGGCGATGTGCAAGCGATCAAGCTGGTATTAGAGCGCGTATGCCCTGCACTGAAACCGCAAACCGTACCGATTAGCCTGCCTGTGAGTGATTCACTTGCAGGTCAAGGTAACGAGATCATCCGCGCCACGATGACGGGCAAAATACCGCCTGACATTGGATCGCAATTAATCACCTCCTTAGCGAATCAAGCAAAGATCATTGAAATAGACGAACTGACCAAGCGCATTGAAGCCTTAGAGGTCAACAATGAGTCTAAAAAATAGAGTGATGAAATTAGAAGTTCTGCATAACAGCATGGCGTTTCTGACTTACGAGGAATGTTTGCGAATAAAAGAAGGCGGTGTCGTGCCAAGCAACAAACGTTACCCTGATTACTCCAGCTTACTAAAGAGCGTACCGCGTGAATCTAAGAGCTAGGCTAACTAAATTAGAAGTGGGGAATGCCTCAACAAAACCAGCACCGCTTTATATCCATTTTCACGGTGTAAACCCTGATAAGTCCGAACCTGAGCTACTAGGCTATGCGCATACCTCACGCGGCAAAGAGACTCGAATAATGCGCTTAGCAGGTGAATCAGTGCATGACTTTAAATGCAGGTGTAAGGATAGAGTACCGATACCAGAAGGCGCGGGTGCAGTCATATTTATGGCGATTTATGCCGATGAAATAAATAGGTCAAAAACATGAACATCAAAACCCGATTGCTTAAGCTCGAAGAACAACAAGCGGCAAAAAAAGTACACGCAAAGCCTAGTACAGAGTGGTTAGCTGCTTTAATTAAGAGTATTAACGAAGAAAAAGCACTTGAACCGAACAAAACCTCATTATCACTTTTCGATAACTGCCGAACTATGATTGATGTCGTGAAATCAAAGGAGGCGGACAGTCATGTGCTTAAAAAGTAGATTGGCAAAATTGGAGCAGTCTAAAACAAAAATAAACCCCTATTGGGCGGAAATTCAAAAAATGTCTTTTGAAGAAATCAGGGATGAATGCAAGCGCATTGAAGCCAGAATTATTGAGTCTGATTGTCCGCGTTGTCCTGACTGCACGACACCCGAACACTGTCTGGAAATAGAGCGGATTATGGCAAGGTTGAGTAACGCACTTTGATGATTGAGTAACAGGTGGCGTGATGGCTATCGCTTATGGCATTGCCTGTTACGCCGCGCTACTGTTTGCTAACGCATCCTTGAGTGCTTTTTCTATCTCATAATTGAAACAGGCAAAAATCACTTTTTGAATAGAGCTGTCTTTTGCAATCGCCTTTTTCACTTCGACAATCGCAATCTCACAGGCATTGCTAATGGGATAACCATAAACACCACAACTGATGGCTGGAAACGCAATACTTTTAAAGCCACGCGCTACCGCGATAGCCATACATTCTCGATAACAAGAGGCTAACAGTTCAGCTTCATGATGATTGCCACCCGCCCAAATAACCCCAACGGTATGAATCACAAACTTAGCAGGTAAATTATAACCGCTGGTTAGTTTTGCTTTTCCCGTCTCACAACCGTTCAGCGTCCTGCATTCCTTGAGTAAACCACTCCCCGCCGCTCTATGAATCGCCCCATCAACACCGCCACCACCTAATAAAGAATTATTGGCAGCATTGACAATAGCATCAACCTTTAAGGTCGTTATATCAGCTTGGATTATTTCTATGATGTTCATGTTTTTTCCAACTTGAAGATAATAAGGAGCGTTAGTTAACGGATTTATAGATTCTTTGGAATTTGATACCAACTCCCCTTCTTTTTTCTCACACTTCTTTTGACTAAAAGATTATCAGCATTAGAAGCATCGAAGTCCATTTTATCAGGTGATAATGTTGGTGCATCAGCAAACTGTCTTAAATTTTCCGCCAATTTATCGTGTTTAATATTCTTGCCAGAAAAATCTATTTCTTTCTCTTTACGCCAATCGGGGAAATGCTTATCCCATATTTCTGAGATATAAAAACTACCTTCTTTGGGCGGATAAGGAGCAAAAGACATTGCTCCCTTTTCTTTTTGCTCATCTGGATATTCAAGATAGTAGTCATTAATATTTTTCAGTCCATTTTTTAAATCTTCACCCCATATAAACTGCTGATTTTTTCGGATGAATAACGGTGCGCATTTACGGTGCAATTTATCGTTTGATACGAATATCTTAGTGAAAGGCAAGTAAAATAAATAACTTATATCTACACGGTTTGATGGTCGTTCACTAGGAATTAGATTTGCTGCTAACGCTATTTGAAAAAATAATTCAACGGTATATACATAAGCCGTATAAGGTGCATAACGTGTAAGTGGTGGATAATTCATATTACTCCAACGATGAAATATTTCTTGATGACATTGAGGATGGATATTTAAAGATGACAATGCAAGATACATTGAGTCGGGTTTATCTGTAGAGGAAACTATCTCTATAGCAATAGATTTTGCTTGTTCTAATGTGTTGCATGATTTGCCATCAATCCCAAGTTTTCTAAAACGACTAGCCACTTCTTTTAGGTTAAGATTTGCGAGCATTTCTCGCCATTCTTGTGCATATAACCGTTCAATTTCAAGGAATTCCCCTTTTTGCCAGCGGTTAAATGCTTCTGCCTCAGGAGATTTTTCAAACACAATTCCAGATTTATCTTCTGTCTTAACAGGTCTCCCTCCTGCTAAAAGTATTTGTCCTGTCATTGGTACAGGATGCCCTAATAATTCACCAGTACAAGCTGTGACATGATGAACATTTGGGCAACTGTTCATTTCAGGGAACTTATTACCGTAATTCCCCACTTCTTGTTCTGGTGTACTCCTACTCCCTTCTTTTAATGATTTCTTCAAATCTGCTAATGTCTCGACATAAAAAAGTGGACATATATTTGTACGAAAAAAATGATCGAACCAAAATGATTCATCAGGATTGAGCTTGTGAAGAAATGATTTGTCGAAGAGAACTATAGGTTTCATTTTTAATTGTTACAAAAATTAAGGGGAGGGGGAAATGGCTTTCAGGGCGTAGTGATAGTGTTATATGCTGATGATGGTGATTAAAATTTGGTAATGTGGCGAAGATGACTTAATTCTGGAGGTAGGGATTTGATGGGGTTATTTATTAACTCTAACTCAATTAGATTATTAAGGTTTTCGATAGATTTAGGGAGTTTTTCGAGTTGGTTTCCATATAAACACAAATTAGTCAAATTAGTCAGATTACCAATCGATTCAGGCAAATCAGTAAGTTTATTACCCTCTAAATTTAACTCAGTCAAATTGGTCAGCTTGCCGATAGATACTGGAAGTTTAGTTAATTGATTTCCAGTTAACTCCAAGTGAGTCAAGCTGGTCAGCTTGCCGATAAATTCAGGCAACTCACTGAGTTGATTGTTGCTTAAATGCAATCTAGTCAAATTCGTCAACTTGTGAATCGATTCAGGCAGTTCTGTGATTTTGTTCCAGCCTACATATAATTCCGTCAAATTTGTCAAATTACCAATAAAAATAGGTAATTCAAATAGTTGATTAGAACTTAAACCTAACTTAGTCAAATTCGTCAACTTGCCAATAGATTCAGGAAGTTCTGTGAGTTGCTTTTCCCATAAACCCAACTTAGTCAAAGCCAAAATCGCCTGTTTATTTCGAGGAAGACCACGCCAAAATACAACTCCATCAAGCTGGCAATCATAATCTTCAGCATCATGATAGTCTGGAATTTCATTTTCATCCGCCCAAGCAATCAACTCATCCAGCCACGCATCATCACTGACTACCAGCGTTTTATTCGCCAGAATCTTGTTGGTAATGCTCAACAAACTGCGGGTTTTATGTAAAGCTAACTCCGCATTGTCTCGCTTTTGTGGCAGGTTATTGTTATCGCTCATAATCCTTTCTACTATTTTGGGCAAAATGTTGTCTTACAGTTCAGCTTCGGTAATTCCTGCCACTTTCATAAAATGTCTGAGCAAGCCGATTTTTAAATCTTCGTTTTTATGAATGGGTAGCGAAATGCGGACGGTGTTTCCAGATTTCATATACACATGATGACTGCCATTGACTCGCACTAAAACCCAGCCGTGACTTTCCAGAATTCGCGCAAAGTGTTTTCCTGACACTGATTTCACACGGCAATCTCCATAACTCTATCATTTTGTGCCAGTTCAATGTCTTCCAAGTCTACAGAAAGACAGGCTTCAACGGCTTCATAAAGGTTAGTTAAAAGTTCTTCTATGGTTTCACCTTGAGTCGCACAGCCTTGAATGGCGGGGACTTCTGCCCAAAATCCGCCTTCTTCGGCTGGATGAATAATGACTTTTAATTTCATGTTGTGTTTTCCCTTGTGGATTTGTGAATTAGTGATAGCCAAACTTATTCGGCTATCAACGCCGCCAGTTCAGCCTGTAAACTTTGCTCTAGTTCAGCAAAATAGTCATCTTTGCTGGTAATAGTCTGCATACACAGATAGGTTTCATCGGCTTGCAGACGTTGTATATCGGCTTCTAACGCGGCAATGCGTTCGCGTAAGGCGGCTATTTTGCTTTGTAATATCGCTTTGTCGGTAATGCTATCGGAGGCTGTGCTTAAGGTCGCGCCTGTTTCTAGCGAGTGCAAAATATCCAGAACGCGCTGTAAATCTTGGCGGCGATAGGCATCATTGAGAGCCTTAAAAAACTCTGTACCTTGGGCTTTAAATTCATCGGCGAGTTTATCAGGATGACATAAACGGCTGGCTTTGCGGTACGCGGCTTTGAGTTGCTGTTGCTCTTCTGGCGTTAAGGTCTGCGGCGCGTCTTGGAGTTGTTGCTGGTAACTCTGTTCAAAGTTTTCATAATCCTGTTGGGCTTCTTGCTGTTCGGCGGTGTCATGACTAAACAATTCAGCGCGTTTTTTCAAAATTGCTTCAATCAAACTACCCAAACGCAGCATATAATCGCTGTTGAATTCATTGATTTGCCGTTCCAAGTCGGCTTGGGTATCGGTCAATTCATTCAGGCGATTTTCCAACAGCTTCAATTCCAGCTTTAGCCCTTGAATCTGCGGGTCTTGAAACACCATCACGCCGCTGTTGTCGTGTTTGTACTGCTCAATCAACTGAATCACATCTTGAAACTGCTGGGCTTGAATGAGTGCCAAAATACGCGCTACCTGAGCATCCAACACCAAGACTTGCAGTTTTACCACCTGCATAGTGATAAGCTCTTCGTCCTCCATTGCCACCGCGTTTTTGATGATGTCTAGGCGTTTTAGAATGTCGTTGTGCATGGTATGGATATTAAATGTAGGTGATGTTGTCAAGATGACTTAATTCTGGTGGCAGGGATTTGATGGGGTTATCTCTTAAATCCAACGTAGTCAAATTAACCAGCTTGCCGATTGATTCAGGTAGTTCGGTAAGCTGGTTGTTATCTAAATACAACTCCGTCAAATTAGTTAGCTTGCCGATTGATTCAGGAAGTTCAGTGAGTTGATTGTCGTTTAAACTCAACTCAGTCAGATTAGTTAGCTTACCGATTGATTCAGGAAGTTCAGTGAGTCGATCGCCTAAACTCAACGCAGTCAAATTAGTTAGATTGCCAATGGATTCAGGCAGTTCGGTGAGTTGGTTGCCTCCTAAAGACAATACAGTCAAATTAGTCAGCTTACCAATAGATTCAGGAAGCTTTGTAAGAATATTGTCTACTAAACTCATCTCAGTCAAATCAGCCAAATTTCCAATAGATTCTGGAAGCTCAGTTAGTAAGTTAAGAGATAAATCTAATACAGTCAACTTAGTTAAGTTGCCTATGGATTCAGGAATTTCATTAAAATTGTTGCCCCTTAAATGCAATTCAATCAGATTAGTCAGCTTACCAATAAATTCGGGAAGCACATTAAGATCATTGCCGTTTAAATCCAACTTAGTCAAAGTAGTTAGCTTGCCAATAAATTTAGGAAGCTCTATAAGTTGGTTGCCTCTTAAATCCAATTCAGTCAGGGTAGTTAGCTTGTCAATAAATTCAGGAAGCTCTGTGAGTTTATTTCTTGAGGAATTCCAGTGCCGTGACAAATCCAATTTAGTCATAGCTAAAATCGCCTGTTTATCACGCGGAAAACCAAGCCAGCATTTTTTTTTGTCATCAAAATGATAATTTGGAATCTTGTGCTCATCCGCCCAAGCAATCAACTCATCCAGCCACGCATCATCGCTGACTACCAGCGTTTTATTCGCCAGAATCTTATTGGTAATGCTCAACAGACTACGGGTTTTATGTAAAGCTAACTCCGCACTGTCTCGCTTTTGTGGCAGATTATTGTTATCGCTCATAAAAACCTTTGTGTGTATTTATCGTTATAGGGATGATTAGCTCTATCTATGCCTCACAAATACGATTCCAATCCAATTTTATAGGTCTGAAAAGCAGCATTGATAACGTGTAGGGCGCGTTTCTTGCACCCTATTGTGTAAGCGTGAGAGCGCGGGTGATTATACTCGACTGATTAGCATTCAAAAGCAATGATAGTGGTCGCGTATATGGTCGTTGTAATAAGCCCCTTTAGAGGATGCTTGGCGCAAACCATCAACTATGTGTTGTGGGACATTGCAAAAATCGTAAGTTTTCCCCTCAATAAATTGGATTTTCATGCGCTGTGTTGATGAATCATAGCCAACCGCTTTTATTGCTTTCGATGTTACGTTAATCATTTCCATGTTTAGATTACCATCATATTAGATATGGTTGGCGCGTAGGGGATTCATGCTTCAGCCTAGCCTACGCACCAGTTCGTTTTCAAGTTGCTGTATTTAACCAGTGATTATCTTGGATATTGATAACGAGAGTATTCCAACAATAAAGAGTAAAGCTGTATAAATCCGATTTGCTAATTTGCCTGTAGCCGCTTCTTTACCTCCAAAAATATAAAACACCATATAAGTTATCGCATAAGCTACTGCGTAAATTGCTAAGAACCTGTTCAAAATCTTCGTAGTAACAAAGCCAAAAAAGCCAGATTGACGAATTGCAGACTGGTGTTGAGTAATCGTTCCGTATTTTTCCAAAG
>JAURYI010000105.1 GCA_030654015.1 Methylococcales bacterium
GATTTCACATCGACAAAACTGTTGGGATCGAAGTTTTTCGGATCAACAATGGCAGAGTTAATATTGGTGAAAATTTTAAACTCATCCGAACAACGCACGTCATAGCCGTAACTCGATGTGCCGTAAGAAATGACTTTTCCCTGTGCCGATTCGCGCACCTGACCGCTTTCAAACGGTTCTATCATGCCGTGTTGTTCCGCCATACGGCGTATCCATTTATCCGATTTAATGCTCATGAGTTTTTAGTCTGTGATGTGAAAAAGGGGAATTTTAACATAAAAGCGGGGAGCTTTCTGTGTTGCGGCGATGTACAGACGTTGCAATGCAACGTCTCTACGAATGCCTGATGCTTAGTTGGCTTGCACAACAATATTAGGAAATTTACTGCTGAAATCCTTGGCTTTTAACGCCAATTTTGCCGCTGTGGTACGGGCGATTTGTTGGTAAATTTTTGCCGCGCGGCTGTCTGGATCGGCAACTACCGTGGGTTTGCCTGAATCGGCATTCATGCGGATAGCTATATCCAAAGGCAACGCGCCTAAAAAATCCACTTGATTGCTTTCTGCCATGACCGCGCCGCCGCCTGTGCCAAAAATAGCTTCTTCATGTCCGCAGTTGGAACAAATATGGATACTCATATTTTCCACAATACCCAACACAGGCACATTTACTTTCGCAAACATACCTAAGCCACGTTGTGCGTCAATCAGCGCAATATCTTGCGGCGTAGTGACAATCACCGCGCCACTGACAGGGATTTGCTGGGCAAGCGTCAATTGAATGTCACCTGTTCCGGGTGGTAAGTCGATGATTAAATAATCAAGATCTTTCCAGTTGGTGTCTCTAAGCAATTGTTGCAACGCATTAGTCACCATCGGGCCGCGCCAAATCATCGCCTGATCTTCGGGAACTAAATACCCTATCGACATGGTTTGAATGCCGTAGGCGACTTTAGGCATCATGGTTTTCTTGTCTTCACTTTCAGGCAAACCAGATAAACCCAACATGGTAGGAACACTGGGGCCGTAAATATCGGCATCTAAAATACCCACATTCGCCCCTTCTGCGGCAAGTGCCAACGCCAGATTAACCGCAGTGGTTGATTTACCCACGCCGCCTTTACCTGATGCCACCGCAATCATATTTTTAATGTGTGGATTGGGTTTAAGGGCTTGCTGTACCGCGTGTGAGACAATTTTCACACTGACTTCCACGCTGACGTTTTCCACGCCTGCCAGTGTTTTTAAATACTGCTCTACTTCGCTTTTCAGTGTGTCAATATAGCTTTTAGCAGGATAACCCAGCTCCAGCTTCACCGTCACATTCGCACCGTCAATCACAATGCTTTTAACCGATTTTGCAGTAACCAAATCCACACCGTGATGTGGGTCAATAAACTGGCGCAAATGATTTTCTATGTCTGTTTTTTCAATGTTTGTCATGCCTGTTCCTTGTAGGAGAATAATTTATTTAAGGTTGTGCTGTTTCCACTAAACCTAAAGTGGCTACTATTCTACCTTTAAATTGCCTATCCTTTTCTAGCACAAAATATAATGGATAAATAATCCATTTGATTTTTATGATCGGCAAAATCTTTATGAACACCTGCATAGCTTTTATCGAGATTATCCAGTTTTTTCAGCGGCACAATTGAAACATCAATCCATCCTGCGCGTTCAAAGGCTTCTTTATATTGATATGGACGTAGCCTATTGGGAATACCGCGAAACCAAAACAAGTTATACACCCAGCGTGGGTATCGGTGTATGTAGTTGGGATCCCAGTCACGAATGCAGCGAGTATGGCTTTGCAGGTCTATTTCGGCAAGCAGTATGGCACCTGATTTACACACGACATTTAGCTGCGAAATAGTGGTTTCTATGTCATCAAAACATTCAAATGCCGCCTGACTGAAAACCAAATCAACGCTGTCTTCAACAAACGCAGTCGCCAGATTAAAGTCATTGCTCACTTTATAATTCAGTTTTGAGGCATTGCCTTGTTTAGCCGCTGTTAATTGGGCTTTTAAAAAATCAATATCTGCATGACTGTTTATAGTTTGCAATTTTTCAAAAAACTGCTCATAAAAACTATCAGAGGTAAATTGCATCAAATCATGAACATCGCAAGCATCGTACTGGGAGCAATTTTTTGACAGCAGGTATAGACCAATACCTAAATCATCCCCTGGCCCAAGTTCAAGAACGTGTTTACCTACAAGACAATTGTCATCGTGGGTATAGTTTCGAAGATAAGACGACCAGTGTTCAACAATGTGTAAGTCATATTCGATACATTTGTTCACATCCGACACGCTGATATTTTTTGCTGCATAACCTTGAAGGTGATTTTTAGCCTTGGTCAACATCAAAAAGCAAATACCGATGGTGTAGAAAAAAGTATTTCTTAACATTTTTAATTTCCTTGCTAGTGAATATGTCGTGCCTTTTAACACGATAAAAATGTAACTTCTATTTAGAGTTACTTGCTGATAATAGAATTAACGTTAAATCAATGAGATATAGCTTTATTGCTGTTACTAACTGACTTTAAGTGTAGTCTGTCGATACCTATAAAACCATATTAACTTTAAAGTTAAAAACCTGACATTCATATCATCACTAACATCACAGGCTTATACATCAGCTGGATTGCCTTGCTAAGCTGCGCAGATTTTATGCAATAATATCAGCTATTTTTTCCTTATTCCTGAACTTAAACACCATGTCGAATAGAAAAATGCTTGTCACCAGCGCGTTACCTTATGCCAACGGGCCGATTCATATCGGTCATATGTTGGAGTATTTGCAAACCGATATGTGGGTGCGGTTTCAAAAACAACGCGGCAATACTTGTCATTATGTGTGTGCCGATGATACCCACGGTACGCCGATTATGCTGAAAGCCGACCGAGAAGGCATTACGCCTGAACAGTTGATTGCGCAAGTTGCTAAGGAACACACGCGTGATTTTAGTGATTTTGGCGTGGCATTTGATAATTATCACAGTACGCATTCGGAAGAAAATAAGTATTTCTCCTCGTTGATTTATACGCGCTTGCGCGATGCGGGTCATATCAGTTCGCGCACAATTACACAGGCTTATGATCCTGTGAAAGAGATGTTTTTGCCTGACCGTTTTATTAAAGGCGAATGCCCAAAATGCGGTGCGGCGGATCAGTACGGTGATGGTTGTGAAGTATGCGGGGCGAATTATGCGTCGTCGGAATTGAAAAATGCGGTGTCCGCTATTTCAGGCGAAAAGCCGATTGATAAAGAATCGGTACATTACTTTTTTAATCTGGCGGATTTTACCCAGATGCTGACCGATTGGACACAAGCCGAGGGGCATTTACAACCCGAAGTGCGCAATAAATTGGCGGAGTGGTTGGAGAGCGGCTTGCAACAATGGGATATTTCGCGGGACGCGCCGTATTTTGGTTTTGAAATTCCTGACGCGCCGAATAAATATTTTTATGTGTGGTTGGACGCGCCGATTGGTTATCTGGCGAGTTTTAAAAATCTGTGCGATAAAAAAGGCTTGGATTTTGACGAATTTTGGGCAAAAGACAGCAAAACTGAGCTATATCATTTCATCGGTAAAGACATTATTTATTTTCATGCGTTATTCTTCCCTGCGATGTTACAGGGCGCGGAGTTTAGAACGCCGAGCGCGGTTTTTGCGCACGGCTTTTTAACGGTGAACGGCGAAAAAATGTCTAAATCACGCGGTACGTTTATCACTGCGCGGACGTACTTAGACCATTTAAACCCTGAATATCTGCGCTATTATTTTGCCGCCAAACTGGGTGCAGGCGTGGATGATTTGGATTTGAATTTTGATGATTTCAGCCAGCGGGTTAATTCGGATTTGGTCGGTAAGGTGGTTAATATCGGCAGTCGTTGCAGTGGTTTTATTGCGAAACGTTTTGATAATAGGTTGTCGGCTGAGTTGGCTGAACCTGAATTATGGTTTGAGTTCATCGCGGCGAATGAAATGATTGCTGAATGTTATGAAAACCGCGAGTTTGCCAAAGCGATGCGCGAGATTATGGCGTTAGCGGATAAGGCGAATCGGTATATTGATGAGAAAAAACCGTGGCTGATTGCGAAAGAAGAAGGCAAAGAAGCGGAGTTACAAGCGGTTTGTACGATGGGCTTGAATTTATTCCGTGTGCTGGTGGCGTATTTAAAACCTGTATTACCGACCTTGACTTACAGTGCGGAAGTGTTTTTAAACAGTGAAGTTCACGGCTGGATAGATGCGTTAAAACCGTTGTTAAATCATCAATTGAACGATTTTATTCCGCTGATGACGCGCGTTGAACCCGATAAAATTGCCGCGATTATCGAAGCCTCAAAAGAAAATCTGGAAAAAACTGCCGCGCCAGTGGTGGTCAAAGAAAAACAGTTCGCACCTATCGCCGATACCATTGATATTACTGACTTCGGCAAATTGGATTTGCGCATTGCGAAAATTATCAAAGCAGAAAGTGTGGAAGGTGCGGATAAATTATTGCATCTTACTGTCGATATAGGTGATGAGACGCGCTCTATTTTTGCGGGCATTAAAGCAGCGTATTCACCTGAGCAGTTGGAAGGGCGTTTGACGCTGGTGGTGGCGAATCTTGCACCCCGAAAAATGCGTTTCGGTTTGTCGGAAGGTATGGTGCTTGCTGCTGGTGGCGATGACGGGATTTATTTATTGAGTCCAGATTCTGGCGCAGTGGCGGGTATGCGGGTGAAATAATGCCGTTTACACCATTACACATGGGGCCGGGCATTTTACTGAAAGCCTTACTGCAAGGCAGTTTCAGTTTAATGGTGTTCGGTTGGACGCAGATTGTCATGGATTTACAACCTTTGTATGTCATCCTGAGTAATACCACGCGGTTTGAGTTGCACGGTTTTTCCCATACTTATTTGGGCGCGACGTTGCTGGCGGTGGTATCCGCCGTGTCGGGCAAATATTTATCGGAGTTGGCGTTAAAATTGCTTACTCTTTCTGCCGCCAACCGCCGCATTAACATTGGCTGGGGTATCGCGTTTTTCAGCGCGGTGTTAGGGACTTATAGTCATGTGGTGTTGGACAGTATCATGCACGCCGATATACAACCGTATTTTCCGTTTGCGACGGGTAATCATTTATTGGGCTGGATTGATATGACGCAACTGCATGAATTTTGTTTTTATAGCGGTCTTGTAGGCGGAGTGATTTATTGCATCGTGCAAATAGTAAGGGATCTGAAAGAAACAATTTAGTTTAACGTCAGGAAAAATAAAGAATGGCAGGTTTTTTGTGTATTGCAATGATGAAAAAATCCCCTTATCTGATGATGGTCGGGGTGACTGAGTATGAACCTGATGTCTGGGCGGAGACTTTGTTATTTCCCTCGCACCTCCTGTATTACGAAGGCTTTCGTGAGCCTAAAGCAATCGAAAATCAATATCTGCAACACCTGAAACTGCTCGGTATCCGAGCAGAATCAGGGATGGCGTTTGTTGCCGCACCCGATGAGGTTATCAAAGCCTTTATGACTGTGCGTGATGCGGCAATACAATTGCAAAATCAGGAGCAAAACACTGCCACTGTTACTGTCGATGATGAATTTGCTGAATTTTATGAAGACAGCGAAGCCGATATTATACAAGATGAAGGTGAACAGCTTTATCATCAGGCTAAAGAGTGTGAATTTGCCAGTGTAGAAGCCTTTCATCTCTACAAACAAGCGGCACAACTGGATTATCAACCTGCATATGTTGCTTTGGCTCATGCCTATTTTAATGGCTGGGGTATTAAAAGAAATGTCAATGCCGCATTGAAATGGCTGCACGCACTGCCCGAAAATCTGCATACACTTAATACTGAGGTGTGTGCGGAAGTAGGGGAACTGCTGCACAGCTTAGCGACTGAATATGAGAACGGTAGTGACCAGATTATTCCTGATTTAAAAAAAGCCTGTCAACTCAATCACCAAGCCGCTGAACTGGGTTGTGATTTAGCTTATACCTCCTTGGCGTGTGCCTATCTTGCAGGTGATGGGGTTGAAAAAAACCTGAATGCCGCGCTGGAATGGGCAATGCGTGAGATTGAAGCCAATATTATTTATGGTTATAACCACGCCACCACCTGCTTTGTGGAAGCGGGTATGCGGCAACAGGCAGAAAAGCTCTGGAAACGCTGTTTTAAAGATCAGCCGCTGGAGATGATTGCGACTGCGTGCTTGCGGACGTATAAAAAACAGGTGTTATCAGGCGGCATTTCTATTGATCCTGATATTGAAATATTGTTCAGCAGTCTGGTCGAACACTTGATAAATTATCAAAAAGAACTGGGTGTCAGCATTTATGACGAAGAAATTGCGTGGCTGGGCATCCGCGATACCTGTGTCGTGTGTCATGTGCCTATCGTGCCTGAAACCGCCCGCAAAACCGAGGGTAAATGCGCAAACTGCTTTATCAAAGAGCTATCCTGATTTATTCTCTGTAGTAGACGTTGCAACGCAACGTCTATGCACCCTGCAAAATAATCCTACCCTCCATTCAAATCAACCTGCCCTCATACTGTCGCTCGTGTCAGAAAAAGAGGGTTTTATGTCATTGTCTCAACCCGCAAATTAAGACAAAATCAAACTGTCCCTGTTTTCATCAACAGGAATAGTATGGATTTTTTGGTAGTAATAAACATTGAATGATAAAAACTGGAGGTCAAGCTCTGCTTGACTGTCAGGCAAAGCCTGACCTCCGACATGAATCACTCACTCTTTAAGGTCTACCGATTTTTTAAATCCCGCTATGCAGTGTACAAGTGAGGAATTTATGACAACTACACATTTAGCTCCTGATACGCCTGTTCATCAATCCCCCGTTAGACGAATTGGCATACTCATTTACTCAGGCGCGGATATATTGGATATTGCAGGCCCCTCCGAAGTATTTTCTTTCGCCAACTTGATGTTGATACTGCAAGGTGTCACTAAAGAACCCGCCTATATTGTTGACGTACTGGCAGAACAGGCAGGTGTGGTAACCACCTTGATGGGGTTACAGATTGTTGCCACTCACGCTTATCGCGAGGTGAATCACGATTTTGACACTTTATTCATTGCGGGTGGTTTCGTCCCTGCGGGATTTTTTCAACATATCGAAGTCGGCGATCCGTCTATTTTCAAAAATCCTGAGTTAATCGACTGGATATGCACCATGTCCACGCGGGTAAGACGCATGGCTTCTGTGTGTACTGGGGCGTTTGCACTGGCAGAAAGCGGTATTTTAAACGGTCTGACAGCGACCACGCATTGGGATTTTTGCCAGCGGCTGATGCTGGATTATCCCGATGTTAAAGTTGAACCGAATCAGATTTTTATTCAGGAAGGCAATATTTTTACCTCAGGCGGCATTACCTCAGGCATTGATTTGGCACTCGCCATGCTGGAAGAAGATTGGGGGCATGAGATTGCATTGGCAGTGGCGCGTTACATTGTGGTGTTTCTTAAACGACAGGGTGGGCAATCTCAATTCAGTAATTATTTAACCACTGAAGCGGCGAGTCGTCCTGATTTGCGGGCGTTGCAGACGTGGATTATGGCGCATCCCAAGGAAGATTGTCGCGTTGAAACCTTAGCGGCGCGACTGTGTATGAGTCCGCGTAATTTTGCCCGTCTTTTTTTAGCTGAAACGGGCATGACTCCTGCCAAGTATGTAGAAATGTCGCGGATTGATGTCGCGCGTAATTACTTGGAAACCAGCCAATTATCCATTGAAGCGATTGCGGAAAAATCAGGTTTTTTTGACACTGAGCGGATGCGGCGGTCGTTTATTCGCCAATTGGGCGTTAATCCTAAAAATTATCGTAACCGTTTTACTCGTTATGATTCATCAACACATGAAGTTTAAAGTCAGTCTTCTGTCGGGCTGCGCTGTTGTCATGACTCCGCTAACCCGATTTATAGATCTTAGGAGGTTATCATGCGCATTTTATTAATTTCATCGGCTTTTTCGGGTTTAACTCAGCGTTTCTATACTGAATTGGATGATGCGGGTTATACCGTTTCCGTTGAACTGCATCTCGGTAATGTAGAGCAATTAATGGAAGGTGTGGCATTATTCAAACCTGATTTAATTTTATGCCCGTTTTTAACCCGACGACTGCCGCCAACCATTTATGAACACTACACCTGCCTGATTGTCCATCCGGGTATTAAAGGCGACCGAGGCGCGTCTTCATTGGATTGGGCAATTCAAACAGGCGAGCTTGAATGGGGCGTGTCGTTATTGGAAGCGCGGGAAGAAATGGATGCGGGTGATATTTGGGTCAATAAAACCTTTAAAATGCGCACGGCAACCAAAAGCAGTATGTTTTATCGGGAAGTAACCCAAGCGGCAGTCGATTGTTTATGGGAGGCTCTCACCTATTTTCACGCGCCCGATTTTCGTCCTCAGCCGTTGGATTATGATAATCCTGACTTTAAAGGCACATTACAGCCGTCCATGAAACAAGCTGATAGAGCCATCGACGACATTATTTATCAGATTATCACCACGCTGGATAAAGTAACCATTTCAGCCGTGGCAGGCAATGCGGGTGCAGGCGGGGCAATTTTAGCGATAGCCAGTGACTGTATTTTTGCCAGAGAAGGTGTTATTTTTAACCCGCATTATAAAAACATGGGCGATCTGTACGGCTCTGAATATTGGACGTATTTATTGCCTAAACGGGTGGGTGCAGAAATGGCAACGGTATTGACCGAACAACGGCTGCCTATCAGTGCCAAAAAAGCGTGGCGTATCGGGCTAATCGACAAAGTGCTGGATAAACAACACTCTATTTTTCACGCCCAAGTCAGACATTTAGCGAATAGTTATGCCAATAATCCAGACAGTTTACGACAGTTATTAGACCAGAAAGCCAAAACCCGTTGCTTTGATGAAGCGGTAAAAGCCCTCGCTTCCTATCGGCAATTTGAATTAATACTGATGTACGCCAATTTTTACGGCAACGATGCTTACCACGAAGCACGGCGCAATTTTGTTTACAAAACAGGCGCGGATAAACACACGCCTGACAATATCGCCAGTCATCGCCAAACCCATAAAGGCACTAATAAACTGTCCTTGGGCAGTCTGTATCATTTTGTCTGGCAAGATCAATACAGGCTGGGTGATGAGGAAATAGACGAACAACACAAGGATTTATTCGAGCTGGCGAATAAACTGGTGGCTTCCAATAATAAAAACGAACTGAATGCCAATATTCAGTTGCTCTATCAGCACGTTAAAGCGCATTTCGCCGCCGAAGAAGCCTTGATGAAAGACATTGCATTTCATGGTTACAAAGGGCATGAAAAAGAACATCAACTGATGCTGGAAAAATTAACCTCTATCAACCATAAAATTAATAACAACAACTGGCAGCAAGCCGATGTTGAAGATTTTGTCGATAAATGGGCAAAACATATTGTTAATTCCGATATGAAACTCGATGCGTATGTCAAAAAGGAAAGTGTGCGTTTGAATTAACAATAATGTGAGGGTAGTGTATTAAATTCTGGGTGGTGCTAAACATTGAGTGATTTATGGCAGAGGTCAGGCTTTGCCTGACAGTCAAGCAGAGCTTGACCTCCCGTTTTTATCACTCACTGTTTAGGACTATCAAATTCTGGTGTTTTTACTTTGAGACATAAAAGCAAACACAACAGAGTTACCCCATTACTGGCTATTTATCAAAATAATTAACCACCATTTTGCCGCCTGAAATAACCAGATCGGGATATTCCAGCGATTTGAAATTCTGCGTAGCATCACCGCGCACCGCAATTAAATCAGCAGGTGCGCCAACTTGCAACGTACCCAGCAAGGGGATATTCAAATGCTGCCCCGCTTTTGAAGTCACTGTGCGTAATACCTCAAGCGGTTTCATATTTGCCAAGTGCATCATGAGATTTAATTCCTGCGCATCTATGCCCCACGGAATATCAGGATGGGCTATTTCCGCGCCGTATAAAAACTCACCGCCTAACGCGCTCCAGATATGCGCATTATGTGCCGCACCTGAACATTTTGATAAGGTATCGAAAGTCGTCACGATTTTTACTCGTTGGGCGACGGCTTTTTTTAATAACGGTTCAGGAATGGCATCACAGGGAATATGCGCCCATTCATCAACCCCTGCATTGATAGCCAGTTTCGCACCTTTGCTTTCTGCTAAATGCGCGGTGACTTTGCGGCTGTGCTGATGCGCTTCATCGACTATCGCTTTAACGATTGCCTCGGATAACAGCGGCATAGCGTGAGGGGGTTTTGCGTGGGCATGATGATGACCAGAAGACCACGGCGCACCTGCTTCATTACCCGGTTCCAGAGCAATTTTAATGATAACCGCACCGCCGTTAATCAAGTCACGCACGGTTTGCCGCGCTTGGGCTTCGGTGGCAACAGGAATAGCGATATTATCTGCGCCCATGTTGGGAATCGGATAACCATCGGGCGCGGTGATAATCTGCCCTGAGGTCAACACCCGCAAACTGCCGTCACCGCCATAAGGCTGATGCACAGGCCCGCCGACATCACGCAAAGTGGTAATGCCATGACGCAAGACAACATCGGCTGGGACGTATTGGAAGCCCAGATGGGCATGTAGTTCAATAAAACCTGCCAGTATCGTGGCATCACCCAAATCTATGACTTTGGCGGCTGTGTTTTTTAATGCGTCGCGGCTGTCAATTCGGGCAATTTTGCCTTTGCTGATAAGCACCGAAGTATTGGTGCGCATATTGTTACCATCAAACACCCGCGCCGCGTGGAGCAGTAATGGCGTTTCCTCAGCGATAACGAACGGGGAACTGAACAGGGTCAGGATAAACAGCAAACGACTTAGTAAATGAAGAGGCATTTTCATGATGACGGGATAACTTGAGCAGAGCAACGACTCACGCAGAAAATAATCGTTGTGAGTCGTATACTGAGGGGATTTGTTATTGCAGATGCAGACATTCGCACCTGCAATGTCTTAAAAAGTAACTTCAACACCACCGAAGAAAGATACGGGTGCGCCAGAATTCAGCACCTGAGAATTGGCGGTGCCGTTATCGACCACTGAGTTACTGGACACATAATTTTTGTCCAGTAAGTTACGACCTTCAAAAAACACTTTGTAATGCTCATTAGACCAACCTGCACGCACACCTAACAAGGCATAAGCAGGAATTTTGTAGTTATTGGCTAAATCCGCATAACGTTTGCCCACCACATCAACCGTAGGGCCGACGAATACACCGCTGCTATGACGGTACAAGACTTCACCTTTCAGAAAATAATCAGGAGCAGCGGCTAAACGGTTATTGCCATAGACGGCATCATTGTCAAAATTGAAATGGTTGTAAGTCGCGGTCAACATCGGTGCGATAGAGTGCGTGCCTTTATCATCCAGCGCAAATTGACCGCCGATTAAACCTTCAACACCTGCGTGTATGGTGTTATCAAAATTCTTTGCCACACTTAAACCGGGCATCGGTGACACAGACAGAATCTCTTGATTCAACCATGAATAATACAGCGATAAATCCCAGTTCATGGTGTTTAATGCGTTAAACTCATGCGTACCGCGTGTACCAATTTCGACCGATGTCCCTTCCATCGCTTTCAAGCTGGCATCACTGACGTTGGTGACGGTGTTATCGCCTAAGTTGTAGTTGGTGGGCGGTTCGTATAAGCGGGTGACGTTACCGTAAGCCGTCGCATCTTTCAGGAAGCGATACGATAAACCCAAACTGGGGTTAATGCCTTGGTAGTTGTCATTGGGATGACTGTTTCTACCTGTCAACGCGCCAGTGACGGGATTAACGCCGATGTTGCTGACTTCACGGTGTGCGAATACACCCTGCAACGCAGGTGTTAATGTCCAGCGTTCATTGATATGCCAGTGATCCTGTGCAAATACTTCGACGGTACTGGCATCTTTACGCAGTTGGCTGGTCATGCCATTGCGCTGACCGCCGTTATTGCGGTAGTTGCCGCCTTTTTCGGAGTTAATACCGAAATTCATGCCTAACAATATATCGTGTTCATCTAAGTGCAGGTTATAACGCGCCGATGTACCCCAATCTTGCTGCTGAGTATCGACCAATAAGCTGAATACTTCTTGCGCCTGCATGGGGCCTGGGCCATCAAAATCGACCATGACTTTATCAACGATAGGATGATAGACTTTTTGATTTTCAAACGATACCCCGATTTCCAGCGAGCTTCTGTTATCTATCGTCCATGTGGTTTTATTGGCGACGCGCTCGGTCTCAGTATTCAACTGATAATTCCCGCCAATCGCTTCTTTACTGGCTTGTTTGGGATTGGCATCAAATTGAGCGCGGGTTAATTGACCGGGTAACTCCTGATTATTATTGATGTAACTTAAGAAAGTACGATTGACGATAGAATCAGTAATCTGCACACCAAAGTTACCGTAAACACCGACACGGTCTTGTTTATTATGATCGCGGTAGCCGTCCCAGATTTTGCCTTCTGCGGTTAATAAGGCATCAAACTTATCGTTAAACACTTTGCTGACCGTGCCACGACCTAAAAATTCGCCGAAACTGCCGCCGCTTAATGACAAGCGTGCCATCGGGCTATTGCGTGCTGTCGGCGTAGTGAAATCAACCGCGCCACCTAGCGTACTTGCCCCGTATTTAAGGGCATTGCCGCCGCGTGCCACGGTTGCATATTGTGCGGCTAACGGGTCAATAATGCGGTTGTGATTGTTACCATCTGCCGCTGTGACAGGCAAACCATCTTGCAGTAATTTAACGCCGTTGCCGTCAAAATTGGTGGAATCTAAATTTGAACCGCGACTGGAAAAAAACACTTCGTCATTACCGCTTTGACTTGCCGCCCACATACCAGGGACATAACGGAAAAAATCCGCGAGACTGGATACATTGCGATCTTGAAAATCTTCCACGTCTACTATGGTAACGCCACCTGCCGACTGGTTGGCTTCAACCCGCGCTGCCGCCAGTTTTGGATCGGCTTTTTTCTGCTCTTTTTTGTCAGTGACCAGCATAGGTGCAAGCTGTGTGGTATTCGCTGGGTCTTTGGTTTCTTTTGATGACTCTTCCGCCATAACAGCGGGTGCGGCACTCAAAGCGACTAAGGCAATCAGGATAGATTGACTTAACGGTGAACGTGTTGGAAATAAACTCATGATGCAACAACCTAAGTAATGTCAGTAGGAAACGTCCCTCAATCAATATGATGAGAGCTATTCATTAGTCATTCAAAGTGAAGTGACTTCTTTCCAGTTTACCCAATAAAATGTTTCATGCCGCCGCGCTTTTGTATGCCATAAGTAGTATTTTCTATGCAAAACGCTGTTATTGTGTGATATGACGCACTATTTGCATTTAGTGCGTTATATGCCGCACCTTGCATTTTTTATAATGTCAGGACTGGCAGGGCTTGCGTACAAAGGCACGGTTCATGCTTTAAGTTAAGTATGTATGTAATAAGTTTTCGTGTGTTTGGAATGCAAGCTCCGCTTGCAAGTCAGGCAAAGCCTGACCTCCAGTGTTCAGCAATACACCCTGACTTATTGCTAAAAATTTATTACCGAATAGGCTAACGAGGCAAACCAATGAGACCATCATCACGCTGGCGAGTGAAAAACGATGACCTGCCCACCCACTTTCACGCACACAATCATTGCCTGCACCAAGCATTACCCAAAGAATTAGGTGAAGGTTATTCCGATATATTTCAACTGGATACCGATTTAAGCTATATTGAAACGCACTATACACCCAGCAAAGATTTGGGCGTGTTGAGCCACATAGATTCCCAAGAGCCGCGCATGGTGGTAACGCTGGGTTTAAAAGGGCAATCGTGTTTTACAGGTCATCACGGTGAAGAACTGGTGTTTAATCAAGGCTATACTTCGATAGCGACTTTCAATAGCAGCATGGGCGAACGGCAATATCAGGCTCATCAACCCGTGACGCAACTGCGTTTATCACTCAGTAAAAAATGGCTGGATCGTTATTTTGGCGAGGCGCAAAGCGCGAGATTATTCAATACCGAAGCCATGCAATTACTCCGCTGTCAACCCATCTCGACACAAGGCATGGTAGCGGCGCGACAATTATTAACCGCGAATTTCGCCCCTGAAATGCGCCGCGTGTTTATGCACGCGCAGGCAATGTCGTTATTAGCCTCTGAATTAAGCTGTCTGTATCAGGAACAACCGCTAGGGCAAAAGAAATTTACTGAAAGAGATAAAAATATTGCACGATTAGCCCACGATATTCTCCAGCAAGAATTTCAACGACCGCCGTCTGTCGCTGAATTAGCCAGACGCGCAGGCACTAATCAATTCAAATTAAAAAGACTGTTCCAGCATTATTTTAATAATACCCCTTACGGCGTATTGCTGGATATTCGCATGAATAAAGCCTACCAATTACTCAGCACCACACATTGCCACGTCAGCATAGCGGCGGATGTTGTCGGCTACAGTCATGCCAATAATTTCAGCGCGGCATTTGTGAAATACTTTGGCACTGCCCCGAAAGTGATTGCTAAACAGTGAGTGATTGGAATACAAACCTAGGTTTGTACTCCGCCGTATCAAGCTATAAAAATCAACCGCTCTTTAGGACTATCCAAGAAACAACTTGAGTGGTTAGATAAGTGAAGTTAGCGTTTTCACCATCTACGAATGGATTTAAAACGATACATCCCATTGCATCCAATATCTCATATTATCTCCTCTGAGTATGTTATTAGCTGCGGTTAACCTACTCACCTGAAAATTCACCTTATTCGAATGTCCATTGAAGAAATACGTCATTACCCCACTGGTCTCAGTTTGACTTCCAATCGTCGTGGTTCTACTCGTACTGTATTTATCAACATAGGCATAGCGTCCGGCAAACTCCAGATTCTTGGGAATAATATCAATCAGATTATGGAAGAAATATCCCGCCTGAACATACCCGCCCATCAGGTTGATTTGTCGAAACTGATCAGTTTGCGGTCTTAAAGTGTCGGTAATATCTTTCCAGTGAGTTTCCTGCTGAATTGATAAACCCTGCCATTTAAAGCGCGTCTCCTGCATCATCTGATTGACACGATACTGACCAGCTCTCCCCACCGTGAAACCGGTTAAAGCGCGACAGCTATTAGTGTCGGTTTCAAATGCGGTACAAGGACTTTGGTTGGTGTTTGCCGCAAAGGCGAAATTGAGGTTCGGCTCTTTATGAAATTCAATATCGGATTGAGAAAAAGGCATTTCCCCGCCTAATGGATTCCATTGCAGACGACCCGACCACATCATATTATCATCGTCATTAAGACGCTGACCTATACCCTGCCCTGAATAAACACCCGCATAGTAGCTAAAATCGTACCATTCTTTGGGGAACAAATTGCCTTTTATATCAACGCCTTGTTGCCTGTCTACAGTAAAAACGTCATTGACAATCGAACGATTGACAAATTGTTGATTGCCTGAAGAGGTGACCCGCTCATCGTTGTATTGAACCTTGCCGCGTCCAGCCCGAAATTCAGCCCATTTGAACTTATCCAACGTCAGGTTCGCATCACGCAATACTGGCTGAGACCAGTCATATTGAAGGTAATACTTGAGATAAGGCCAGTATAAATTGCCACTTAATTTGGTACGCGCACGACGTACCATAAAAGAACTCTTATCCTGTTCGAGATCACTAAGGGTTCTTGGGTCAGCATCGAAAGGAGTGGCATAACGAAGTTGTAAACGGTTCTGGATGGCGAGGGAAAATTTTCCATCATCGGTTTTAAACTCAAATCCCCTCTTACCGTAAGTGACACCCGCAGGTAGAATACCTTTTTTTGCCATTGCCGCTTTTTCCTCAGGTTTGTTTACCTGATTATCCAGCGTTTTCAGTTCCTGTGTCTTGTTCTCTAAATCCGCCTTAATAGCGGCTATTTCCGCCTCCATTGACTCTTTTGACTTGGTTTCAGCGGTTACTGATTCCTTAGGCGGAGCTATAGCTGATTCACTGGTCTGTTTTTTGGCTGACTGTTCCTCCTCTTTCACAAAAGACCCCATCAGCACCCTGTTAGGGCCGGGTTTTGCGAAAATCTGCTCAGTTTTGGTATCCACATAAAGATTAATCGCAAACGCACTAGATGATGCGCCTGTCGTTAGTGCAACCGTAATTGCTAATGTCCGTTTAGAGAGTTTCATGTTTTACTATCAATTAGTATCAAAAAATTGACTAAGGATAGAACAGGAAAAAATAAAGTCCAACCACACACCCGACGATAGGACAATAGCAATTAAGCTGTAGCTGCTATATTATTTAAGTCTTAAATTGCGCCAAATTGGAGTGCAAGCTCCGCTTGCACTTGCAAGCGAAGTCTGCACTCCTAAATAAATCATGGATTAATGAAAAGTTAAAATACGATAAGACCTCGAAAGCATTAAAAACTACTGAGTTTTTGTATTGCGTGTCAGGTTATTTTGCAAAAAAAAAGCCGCATCGGAGTGTCCGATGCGGCTTTTGAATGACCCGCGTTTTAAGCTGAATGACAGCGACCCGCTCTAACAAACTGAGTGGGTTTTATGTCATTTTAGTAATTGACCTGAACCTGCATTCTCAGCACATCACCGCGTGCTTGACCCATGTTAGCCACGTTAGTTCTATCCATGTATGAGTATGCTAAGGTCAGTTCTAAGGCTTTCATGACTTGGTATTCTACGCCCGCTTCAATTTCATGAGTGTCAATGAAAGGCGAATTAGCCGCCGCTTTCCACGCCCCTTTATACGTTTGCCATTTCACATAAGGCATAGCGGAGCCTTCTGAATTAAAGATATTATCAATCTTGTACATCGCCTGCACATAACCGCCTCTTAAGCCTTTTTTGCTGATAATGTTGGTTTGTGTGTTTAACGCACCTGAATAGCCCCAGTTCCATTCCGCTTGTAAGCCGAAAGGTTGTGGGAATAAAATGGCGTGAACACCAACGCGACCTTCATCAACGTTATTATTGCCTTCGCCTCTGATAGTGGGTGCAACGGATGCACCCGCAATAGGTCTGCCTCTGGCATCCAGTCTCGCATCATACGGCGTGTAAGCCGCCGTACTGGGTGTAAATTGACCGCCCATCGCGTCAGCACCGACTTCTAAGACTTGTCCTTTGAGGAAATCGCCCATGAAACCTAAATCCATCGGGTAGGTGGAATGCGCGACAACGTACATATTGTCGTTGGTTTCGGCTTTATTAAGCGATGAACCGTTATACACGCCCAAACCTAACACACCGTAATCACCCGAGGTTTTCAGACCTTTTTTAGTCAATGATTTCCACAGTTTTTGCGTTTCTTTAGGTGTCCAATAGGCAAATAAACCTAAATCACGTTCGCTCGGTACGGCACTGTTTAAGGCATCATTACGGTCTAGCGTTAAACGATTTTGCGAAGATTGTAAGTTTTCCCAACCAAATGGCACTTTAGATTGACCCGCACGAACACGGTATTCATGGGCTTTATCAAAATGTAAATCAAAATAAGCATCGCGTAATTGGGCAAAGTTTAAATCGCCACTGGTGGTAGCAAAATCAGGTTGGATATACATCGACACATAATCGTTAATGTCGCCTGAGAACACTAAACGCACTCGGCGGAAGGTAAAACCACTGTTGTTTTTAATCCCGCCATCACCAGGTGAACGTAATTCAGGGTGACGATTAGGGTTTGTGACCGCTAAGTTTGAGCTATCGGTTCTATCACCGCCTAAGCCGACGTTATAACGCATTTGCGTATAACCGCGCAGCTGGATTTTGTTAAACCATTTTTCGTCGTTTTTAGCTGAGCCTTCTCTAGCTTCAATATTTCTTTCTTCCAAGGCTTTGATTTCATTCTGTTTTAATTCTAAATCTTGATGAATCGCGGCGAGTTCTTGAGACACTGCGGGTGTAACAGGTGCAGCTTCGGCTTGTTGTGGTTTATCGCCAACTTTCTCAAACTCACCCATCAACACGCGATGTTTACCAGGTTCTGCGTAAATCTGTTTGGTTTTCGTATCCACATAAAGATTAATAGCAAACGCGCTAGAAGACGCACTTGCGGTTAATGCAACAGCTACTGCCATTGTCAATTTAGAAAATTTCATGCTTTGCTCTCGGTTATTATTAAGAAAAACTTAAGCAAGGATAAGGCGGGAAAATGACGTGTTTATGACGGAATTGTTACGATTGCGTGACAAACAACAAAATGAGGATTGAAAGCAACAAGGATTACACATAAACCTGCGAGGTTTTAAAAATCTCGCAGGTTTGTCTTTAGGAAGGAATAAAAATCGAGGTTTGTACTGCTTTATAATTTAATCCAGTGCTTTATAAGGATTATCGTTTTGTGCAGCCAGTTGTTTTTTGTAACGAATAGACGAGTACACTGACAAGCCGATTAATACCGCACCGACCAAGCCTGTAACGACTTCAGGAATATGATGAACCATACTGATTAACATGATAGCCGCCAGTGTGCCGATAGCATAATGTGCGCCGTGTTCCAAGAATACATACTCATCCAGCGTACCTTGACGGACTAAATACACGGTCAGACTCCGCACGAACATCGCGCCGATGGCTAAACCCAGCATGATGATAACTACGTCCTGAGTAATGGCAAATGCACCGATTACGCCGTCAAATGAGAACGACGCATCCAATACTTCAAGGTATAAAAAGCTCATCATGCTACCTTTTTTCAGCACGTCTGCCATTTCTTCGCCTTCTTCTTCGTCTTCAAATAATGCCGCCATACTGCCGACGACAACATAAAGCATCACGCCGCCGACACCTGCCATTAACACTTCCAGCCGTTCAGCTTCGGGTAACCAGTGGTTAATGAGCAACAACAAGCCTAATGATAATATGACTTCGATAGATTCCAGTTTACCGAAATCGGATAATTTTTCTTCGATATAACCCAGCCAATGCAATTCTTTTTCATCATTGAATATAAACGAGAAAAATACCATCAGCAAAAACATACCGCCAAAAGCGGCAATTTCAACATGGGCATTGTTCAAATGTTCGGCATAAGTAGCAGGACTATGCAATGCCATATCAGCGACACCCACAAATCCCATGCCCGTTGCGACAGACACAATGGCGATAGGGAATACTAAGCGCATACCGAATACGGCGACTAAAATACCGTAGGTTAAGAAGTATTGCTGCCAGCGTTCATCCATACGCTTAAGAATAGAGGCGTTCACTACCGCGTTATCAAACGATAAGCTGACCTCTAACACACCAAGAATAAGAGCGATAAAACCGCCCACAATGCCGCCCCAATAAAGCGCGGCGGCTAAAGCAATACCTGTAACAATAAAAGAAAGTCGAAAATGCTGCATAAAAATACCTACAAGATTAATATTTTGGTTACGCAACTATAATTTAAAATCAACTTTTAATACATAGTTAATACTGCTGCTAAGGCATTAATGACTGCCAGTCCGTTAAGGACTAGCAGTCATACCTGATGATATAACCCGCTACCAAGGTGCAACTATCAGATTCACACATAAGCAGGTAGATAGAAGCCGCCATAGTCACTATACTTGTATTATTTTTGCGGATTAGATATTGAAAGCTACACCACAAACCATGAATGACAACAGCACATCGTCAGTAAAGTAATGAAACTAACCTGCCAATTTCGGCTGTTTATCTGTGTATGTTTACTGCTTTGTTCATTATTCTTATGGACTGAGTCGCCTATATCGGCACATCCCAGCTTTTTTAAATACCTTACCGTCATATTTTTGCTGATTATCTCCATTATCTATTGGAACATATCCTTACAAGGTGTTATTCAAAAAAGCAAACAACTGGAACTGGCATTACGGAATAATGAAGCCAGATTACACGCGATTATCAATGCCTGCCCTATTCCTCTGGCATTGAATGATGATGCTGAAAATATTACCTTTATTAATCCAGAATTTACCAAACGCTTTGGTTATACTCTGGACGATATTCCAACACTCGCCGACTGGTGGCCGAAGGCGTACCCAGACCCTGCATATCGCTTATGGGCAGCCGATGCGTGGTCAGCGGCTATGAACAAAGCCAAACAAGAACACGATTATTTTGAACCACTGGAACTGAATATCTGCTGTAAGGATGGTACAACACGCACAGTCATGGCAAGTGCCGCACTATTGGCTGATAATTTTACCGACCCGCATTTAGTCATTCTCTATGATGTGAGCAACCGCAAAACCGCAGAAAACGAGCTGCAACACTCCATTGACTTACTGCAATCAGTGATTGATAACATCCCTGTTCGTGTGTTCTGGAAAGACAAAGAAAGCCGTTATCTGGGCTGTAATAACGCCTTTGCCAAAGATGCGGGGCTTTCCAGTGCCGAACAATTGCTGGGTAAAGATGATACGGTGATGGGCTGGAAAGATCAGGCGGAACTGTATCGCGCCGATGATGTTAAGGTAATGACCTCCAACATATCCCAGTTAGACTTTGAAGAACAGCAAACCACACCTGACGGCAATACAATATGGTTACGCACCTCTAAAGTCCCGCTACATGATGTTGCGGGTCAGGTCATGGGTGTGTTGGGTATTTATGACGATATTACCGAACGCAAACACAACGAAGAAAGTTTGCAACTGGCGGCGAGTGTATTTGCCAATACCCAGGAAGGCATTGTCATTACTAATACGGAAGGTCATATTATTGATGCCAATCAGGCATTCACTGATATTACTGGTTATGAGCGTGCGGAAATTTTGGGTAACAACTTAAAAATGCTACAGTCGGGTCTTCATGACAGGTCATTTTATAAAGCGTTATGGAAGTCTATTAAGCAAAAAGGCTACTGGCGCGGTGAGATTTGGAATCGCCGTAAAAACGGTGATATTTATGCCGAATGGCTGACTATCTCTTCGGTGACTAATACACAAGGTGACGTTATTCGTTATATCGGGAATTTTTCCGATATTAGCCTGCTTAAACAGCGCGAACAGCAATTGGAGCAAATTACCCATTACGATCTGCTGACAGGTTTACCGAACCGCATTTTATTGCTTGATCGTATGAACCTGGCGATTGCGCAAAGCAAACGTAATCAATGTTTAATGGCAGTGTGTTATCTTGATTTAGACGGATTCGGCGTGGTTAATGACAATTTCAGTCACGCAATGGGCGATAAACTGTTGATTAAAATAACCGAGCGTATTAAAAACACCCTGCGTGAAGAAGATACCCTTGCGCGTATCGGCGGTGATGAATTTATATTTTTATTACAAGATCTGGAATACGTTGAAGATTGTGAACATACGCTGCACCGCTTACTCAACGTGATTAGCGTCCCTGTGATTTTACAAAATCAAACGACGGCTACCATCACCGCCAGTATTGGTAGAGCTAACCGCCAATAAAATGATTGTGAAATAATAGGCGAACCAGTGGCGACACGAATGACAACATGGCATACTCAAAAGATTTCCGACAAAAAGTGTTATCAATAAG
>JAURYI010000109.1 GCA_030654015.1 Methylococcales bacterium
CCCGTGTTTGCCGCATTGCGTAGCAATACCGACACTGTATTGGTACTATAATTAGCCACCGCCATATCCAGTTTGCCATCGCCGTTAAAGTCGCCTGTGGTCACTGAGTAAGGCCCCGCTCCTGTACCATAATCGACTTTGGCATCAAAGCCCGTGTTTGCCGCATTGCGTAGGAACACCGACACCGTATCCAAGTTAATATTAGCCACCGCCATATCCAGCTTGCCATCGCCGTTAAAGTCGCCTGTGGTCACTGAGTAAGGAGCTGTTCCTATGCCATAATCGACTTTGGCAGCATAAGACAGCGTACCTGCGGGTAACTGATAACCCGCCCCTGCTGCTAATGTCAGAATCACCCTTTCATTCGGGTTGGTCAACGCATCGGTCAGCGCATTCACATTCAAGGTGGCAGTGGTTTGCCCTGCCAGAATGGTAAACGTTCCCGCCGTGACTGCACTGATACCTGCACCTGCCGTGACGGTGTAATCAGTCATTAAAGTCGCCGTTCCTACGAGCGTGTAATTAATGGTTAAATTTGAAGCGGACGCACTGTCCAGCGTGATGGTAAATGTTCCCGTCGCGCCTTCCACAGGCGTGATACCTGCTACGATATTGACATCAGCAACAGGTGTTATGGTGAAATTAAATGTTTGCGCAATCACTGTTCCACCCACCCCATCGGACACACTAAAGGTAAAGCTGTCACTGCCATTGGCATTCAGGTTGGGCGTGTATTTGATTAAACCATTGTTAATATCGGCTTGGGTGAATGTACTGCCTGCACTTAACACGCCTTTAGTGCTTGCTGTCACAAGCGTGTAAGTCAATGCACTCGCCGCCTGTTCTGCATCCGTTACGTTAAGCATTGCGTTGGTGATAGTGGTTGTCGCCGCGTCTTCCAACACGGTCAAGCCTGTATTAGCTCCGCCTGTAAACGTAGGTGCGGTGTTGGATATGACTGGATTGGTGATAAAAATATCATTGATACCAAACCAACTTTTTGTGCGATCCGTATTATGAATTCGCACTTCATCAATGTTATCGAAGGCTGAGGTCAGCACACCACCACTCACCAGTCCGACATAATTTCCACTTGTGCTGCCATTGAATGTCGCTGCACCTTTATAAACGCCATTATCAAGGGCTTCTATCATCCAGCTATGCCCGTCCCACATTCCCCAATCAATAAAATTAACGGATTGCAACCTAAAATTCGAGCCATCCGATGACTTTATGTTCATTCCGTAAAATGGATTACCAGCATCATCATCCCAAGTAACCTGATTTTGACCATAAGTAGGATTTGAAAAGCTGTGATACCTAAGAGAACCTCCCGTTGTGATTGGAATGCTGTTATCACCCGCTATTGCGAATATCTGAATAACAATTCCTGCAATATCCGCTGATCCTATTTCGCCATCGGTGGCGATATTGTCAAAACCAAAATATTGACTGTCAAAACCATCAAAAGTAATCATGCCAGCAGGTAAAACATAAGCATAATTTGACAGTGTTTCTGTTGTAAAAGGAATACTGGCTTCAATAAAACCTGTCTTCACTTCTAATGCCCAATTGCCACCTTTAGTAGCCACGCCTGTTACATCGGTTGATGCGGCTATATCAGCCTGTGTCGCTTGTGCCAGTGCCGCAATAAACGCCGCTCCATCCGAACCTGCGGCAACATCACAACCATAAAGCAAAATATCCGCATTTTGGCTTAACGCGCTGCCAATAGCGGTTAAATCAGCGGCGTGGTCTTGCAAGTTTTGCGTGGTTAATGACATAGAACCCAAACCTAGCGATGCTTCCGAGCCATGAGAAATAATGCTGATAGCCTCTATACCCGTGCGCCCCGCCAGAATCCGCGCTATCTGTGCCAGACCGTCTTTAGTGGAATCCAGCACATACACTTCCGCATTCGGATTAACGCCATTCAACAGCGTTTGGTAATCGGCTATATTATTTTCAATAAAAACAATTTCTGTGCGTGGCGGAGTGATGGTTGTTTGATCAATATCATCTTGTGACCAGCTGGTTGCCGCGCCTGTCAATGCGTCGATGTAATTTAACCAGCCTGTGCTTGGTTTATCTACACCATGAAAAACAATGTTTGCTTTATCAGTCAGCCCGTCACCCCACAGAGCTAACTGATTGCTCACTGAAGATTCTATCGTGCCAGTCAGGGCTTTATTGCCCAGCCATTGGCTAAAACCGTCTGTCCACGTTAATAAATGCAGATCGGCGACATCGTGTCGCGTTTGCAAATAATCAGCGACTTGTTGAAAGCCATCACGCGAGGTATCCAGCGTCAAAATTTGCGTATTGGTAGGTGGATTAGCCAATAAAGCGGCGGCGGTGTCAGCGCGTGGATCAACCACGATAACGGTACTTGAGATGTCACCTTTCACGTCCATGACGGGAGTCAGCGCGACGTTCATTAATTCCAGTGGATTCGGTTCAATAAAAAAGGCGGGTGAATCGGTGCTGGGCTGAAAATCCGCCACAGACGCGGGTTTTTCGGGTAAAAAATTAACAGGCGGTTCGATAACGGGTGCCGCCGCACTGGTGTTATCAGTAATGGGCTTATCAATATTATCAGGTTGCACATCTGCGACAGTCGCCGCCATCGCACCATCAAAAACTAAACGGCTCTCCAATGCGAGGCATTGAGAATGCGGTTTAAACGTTGACGTGCGAATCGATTTTTTCATTACATTCATCCTGATAAATCAAAGGGTTGTTCGTTTTTCTTACCACCTTAAGTAGGAGAAACGTCATTGTAATGATGCTGTATGACACGGTTTTTGCTTAACCGCTCCAACACCTCACTCTATTCAACAAGTCAATAACGTGTTGATAATGAAGTATTGCATATTTTTTTACCCCGCTTTTGATTGACCGTCTACTATTCCTTGACTCTGTGTTTCAACACAATAAAACGTACTTATAATGTGCGTACCCATTCTTCATAACGGCGATCGAGGGGCAGTTGCAGTTTATTGTGTTGCAAACATTCCTTGCGGTGGTAACGTACATCCGAGGGTGTAACACCAAAAAGCCGTTGAAAACTACGACTAAAATGACTTTCACTGCTAAAACCGAGACTGAACGCATAATCACCAATACGCAGTTGGCGGTGATTGGTTTGACTCAATTCACGAAAGGCGCGGTGTAACCGTTGGGTTTGAATAGTGTGTGATACCCCTTGCCCTGAATCGAACAAACGATATAAATACGCACGCGACATTTTGAAATGCGCGGCAATACTGTTGGGTGTTAATGTAGGATTGGTTAAATTATTAATAATGTAACGCTGGACAGTGGCGCGTGTAACGATATGGGCTTGATGATAATCCTCTGATAAGGGTGATTGACTAAAATACGTTCCTGCTAACTGCACTAAACCTTCAGCAACAGCAATGACTTCATTGGTATCGAGCGTGGAAGAAATATCTTGTAAGGTGATTAAATGCGCCCCCAATAATCTAGCCAATGCTGAATTATGCGGCAAAACACAGCCGTGATATTTTTCGACTTCGGGAATATGTTGCGCAAGAATGTGACGTGGAATAACTAAGGAGATATTGGTAAAGTCTGTGGTAAGGGAAGTAATAGGTTGGCTTAAATCCAATAAAAAAATATCCCCTGCTTGTACCGTTGAATTACGATTATGCCCCCATTGCCCAGTCGTTGATCCGCGTGTGTACATCTGTAGCAAGCAATGATCTAAGCCATCCTGCGCGATAAGTCGATGCGTGCGATTAAAAAACTGCTCTTGACTACTAGTAGTACCGAGTAATAGCGAAGATAAATGAGTGCTGGTGATATTGGCACTAAACGTCTCAGTACAGGTGTTCTGTTTTAAATTCGCTTCAAAAATGACAGAAATACTGTCACGCCATACATCATAACGTTCTTTGGGATCAATATGACTGAGGTCAAATTTAGTCGTATGCCTTTCTTTTGCATTATTCATAGCAATCCATAAATTTATATATGCCTGTCCTGTCGGAAACGTTACGCTTGAGCAGACAACCACGCCCCACTCACTGCATTCAACAAAGCCTTATCCACGCCCTTTCCTACCAGCTACTTTCCCGAATCAATACTGCCAGCGCAGAACGCAACAATCGCCCTGCCAGACTTTCAGCGGGTGTGGCGAGCGATAATCTGCCGCGCAGGGTAATGGCTTGCAAGTCAACACCGTCGTCTACTTGCAGCAACACACGGTATATGCCTTGTTCGGGAACAAGATGATGTTGCTCGTCTTCCCGCACCGCAATTTCACCACCATGCGTGGAGCTGATTTCTGGCACGGTGAGCTGGCGCGTGCCGACGCTATCAATGGTTATCACATGAACAGGTACAGGCGCGACATCACCGCCTTCGGGATAAAAACGACCTGTTGCGCCCAATTGTAAACGGTTTAAATCGGCTTCCTCGGCGTAAGCGACTACGGTAGCGCGTGGACTTTGCACGATGCCGATAACTTCATCTTTTGCCAACCATTCGCCTTGTTGCAGGACATCAGATAAATCACGGATGCGACCTGCAAAATGACTGCGCAGGGTGAGTTTTTTTTGCGCCTCACGCAGACCGACCAGTTCGGCAAGTGTCGATTGCAAGGCACCCATATCCATAGGATTATGTTGCGCAGACGCGACTTCTAAACTTTGCGCTGCCAATTGTTCTTTTAATTCGGCAAGATGACGTTCAGCGGTGGCGATTTTAAAATCTAAATCAGGCGAATTTAATTCAATCAGCACTTGGTCGGCTTGTACGCTGTCGCCTTCTTTCACCAGCACTTGCTGGACTTGCGCCGATTGCGGACTGTATAAGGTGAATTCAGTTTCGGCACTCAATAAGCCTGACAGCAATAAATGCGCTTGCCAAGGAACAAACAAAATTGCCACCGCAAACAGCGGAATCAACCACGCAACTCGTGGACGCAACGGGGTATTTTGTAAGGTAAGCAATTCACGCCATACCGCCATTTCTTTTATTATCGGACGCACAATAAACCAACCAATTTCCACGGCAAATAAAAACACACCCAGTGCTTTAAAAAAGAAGTGATACACCGCCCACGCAATACCTGCAAACAGTATCAACCGATATAGCCACGTTCCATAAGCGTAGGCAATCAGTAAACGATGGCGATTTTTGGCAAACACTTCGGGAACGGGTAACTGAAAATTAAACAGACTTTCGCGTAATCGCCACCGCGCCAACGCAAAACTACGGTCTTGTAAGTTGGCTATATCCAAATAATCGGAAAACAAATAATAGCCATCAAAACGCATGAACGGATTCAGATTGACTGCCAAGGTCAGCACCCACGCGGTACTGGCTAACAAATACACGCCGCTACGCACCGCACCATCGGGCAACACTGTCCACAACAGCGTAGCAAACACCGCCAGCGATAATTCCGCTATCATACCCGCCGCGTCGATACTCAGGCGTTGTAAGCGACTGGGCAATCGCCACGCATCAGTCACATCCGTCCATAACATCGGAAAGCCCATCATAAACGCCACGCCCATACTGGGTACGCGGCAATGAAAATGCTTGGCGGTAAAAGCGTGACCCAGTTCATGCACTACTTTGGACAGCGAAAGCATGAGCGCGGTGCTGAGTATGCCTTCGGCAGTAAAAACGTAGGAAAAACTATGACTGAACTGCGTCCATTGTTGTGATACCAGATAGAGTGCCAACAATGCCAACAATAATAATACCGTCAAAAACTGACGGTTAAACAACACACTAACAAACGGCAGGGCTTTTTGTAACGCGCTATCAGGACGCAATAACGGAATGCGCAAAAACAGATAATTATGCAGTAACCACGTCAAAAAATTGGGCTGTGCGGCTTTGCGCCGACTGGCTAATAACTGGCTGGTTGCCGCGCCTTGCGGTTTGGTGAGCTGATGAGCAGTCAGAAACTGACCGAACGCTTCCACGTCTGCGACATCGGCATCCAGTGGCGTATCGTGTTGAATGGATTGAATAATATGTTCTGCATTGCCTAAACCCCAGCGTTGCAAAAACTCAAATTCCAACCAGCCTAAACGAAAATAGCGATGGGCGGCGGGGTCGTGTAACGTCCATGTCGGCGTGCCGTCGGCAGTACGCGGGCCTGAATACAAGCCTAAATCTTCGCGCAAATCCAGCCACTTGCTGGGTTGAGATTCTTCTGTGATGCTGGTTATCATTGGGCGTGTTGTCGTGTAGGTCGGGGTAGGCTTGCTTTGTGGGAGAGGCTTTAGCCTCGCTTTTCGGGGCTAAAGCCCCTCCCACTCCAATACTTTCACAGTCGCTATCGCTAACCTGACCTGCAATACTCACCACGTCATCCACAAGCGCACGGTGCGTATCGGTTTACGCAACAGCCACAGAATAAACGGTTGCCGTGTGCCGTACAATTTCGCCATGCCCCGATAGCCTAAACGCGGCTTGTTGGCGGTGTCGGTAAATTGGGCTTTAAGACGATACGCCATCACTTGCGCAGGCGTGGGACTGGCGCGGTAACTGAAATAACTCAACTCAGCGGGTAACGGGTCATTGGGTGTTACGTTGGAAAAAAACAGTACGTTATTGCCCGCTTCCAGTTCAATCAAGTCATCCATCGGCAAACGTATTTCTAATTCCACCGATTGCGGATCGGCAACGGCGAGGATTTTTTCCCCCTGTGTGACGGGTTTACCCAGCCAATCATTGGGGTCATCAAATACCGTTACCCCTGCTTTATTGGCAGTGACTTCGCACCGCTCCAGCAAACTGCGTACATAATCGACTTCGGCAACCTGCTGATCCCATTTGCTTTTCAGCACCGCCAGTTTGGCTTTGGCGGTCGGGTCTAACATCGCTTGCTGGGTGGTTTGTAAATACTCGGTTTTGGCAATATCGCGGGTTTCTTCGGCAACGCTTAACCGACTGCGCAGTTGGGTCATATCCAGCGCGAATAATTTTTGTCCGACGGTGACGGTTTCGTTAGGTTGTACAAAGAATTTTTCCACCACGCCTTCCAGCGGGGCGCGTATTAAATTGGCTTGATACGGCACGACTTCGGCTTCGGCAATCACCGATTGGCGCAGCGGAAAACACAGCGCGGCAAGCACAACGCCTGCGATAATCAGTTGCAGGCGTTTTGAGCGCAGCCGCTCCAGCCATGACCGTGGCGGCTGAGCGGCTTGCGTCAGTGCAAACGCATGACCGTAGGCTTCGGCGAGATAGCTTAATAAATGAATTTCGCCGTCTTTCCATTCGTCCTCGCGAAACAACACCAAGGCATATTTAACCCCTGACGGCGCGTTTAAGGGTAGCCAAAGACCCTGCTCAGGCAACCATTCCTCCCAATCGCCTGCTAATTCAGGCGGACAATCGGCGGCAGTGAACACAGCAATATCGGTGCGGGCAATATGCTGTAACACAGGATTCAGCCATAAGGCATAGGGGCTGTTTTTTTCAGGGATTGCCACACCCGATGCCGCTTTAATTTTTGCGGTATCGAGTCGCCATAACAGGGCTTGGCGATACGGTACTAAATCCGCTGTTTCATTAACCAGAATATAGGGCAGTTCATCAGCGGGGGCGAGTCGAGCGCGGCTCTCCAGTTGCAATAACAGCGTCAACTGGAGCAGTTGTTTATTGCGCTGTTCGCTCATTGCTTGCTAGTCAATTCAACTGCGCCGCTCATGCCAGAGACTAATTCTGCGGTTTTATCGGTGATACGACCATAAACTTTGATGGTTTGACTGACGGGATCTACTTTGCCGCCCAAGCGGGTAATTTCGCCTTGATAAGTTTTGTTGGTCTCGTTCAGCGTCACTTGAAAATGCCTGCCTAATTTCAGTTCAGGCAAGGCTTTGGACGGTGCCATAAATTCGACTTCTAAATCTTTATCATCAAGAATTTCCAGCAACGGATCACCTGCTTTCGCTGTTTGATACGGTTTAGCGGTGACATCGGTGACGATACCTGAAAACGGAGCTTTAATCACACAACGACTGGTAACCGCTTGCGCTACCTGCATTTCTGCTTTGGCTTCGCCCTCTTCGGCTTTGGCAACCGCCAGTTCCAACGCGCCTATCGAATGCAGTTCTTCCAGACGTTGTTTGACTTCGTAGGTTTTGGTGGCTTTTTCCAGTGTTGCCTTGGCTTTATTCAGTTGCGCTTCTTCAAGCGTGCAATGAAAACTCACCAACACCTGTCCTTCGCTGAAACGCTCACCATCACGCAATTTAAGCTGATTAATACGCGCACTCATTTCACTGGCAATGATTGTGCTTTGCCGCGCTTTCAGTTGTGCGCGTAATGGTGAACTGGTTTCATTGAGTTTTTCAACAGGCGCGGACGGTTCTGCCGATACCGCTATCGGCAGAACCACGAGCGCGACACACATTAATGAAGGCTTCATTGCTTGGTCGCTTTGCTTGCAGGTGCAGTCGGCGCACTGGAAGACACGGTGGTGGTTGCCACCTTAGCAGCAGGTGCGGTCGGTGTTTTAGGAGTTTCAGCGGCTTTGACTACAGGTGTAGCTTTAGGTGCTTCTGGCGTTTTAGGCGCATTGGGCAATTTAGGAAATTCGCCTTTGTACCAATGATCCAGATTTTTTTCCAACTGCACTGCGAGTGTACGCACGGTGATATGTTCTATATTGCCTTCGACGGGATCAAGTCCGATGGAGGAGTAGATATTACCCAGCGCGGAATAAATTTCTGCCAGACTCTGTTCTTTTTCCAGTTGTGACGCTAATGCGGCGGTTGCCGCGTGAATGCGCTCCAGTTCAGAGCCTGCATCGCTTTCAGTAGTATCGGTAATGACTTTGAAAATGCTTTGATCGACGTTATTTAATTCACTGGCACTGTGATAGCCTTCGAGTGCTTTTTTGTATTGCTGATAACTGACATTGACCTGCACCAAGGTCGCAACACTCAAGGCTTTACGGCGGATTTGTGCGACTTCAACCTGCGTTTGCGCAGACTTCCACATTTTAGGTGCGGCAAGCAGATTGACTAAGTTGAAGGTAGTGCGCGCGCCCGCTTCCATCCACATATTGTAAACGAGGAATGAGTTGCTATCCCAGTTGGCGGATAAAGGAATAGTCAGACCGGGTAATACTTTCAGCATTTCTTTCCAGACTTCATCACGACTGATGCGCTCCTGATACATTTCTTCGCGCAGTTCTGGACGGAAAAACAAGCCCAGATTTTCCAGCTCGGTCATGGAGGCTTTCAGTTCAGGGGGTTCAGGCGTTTGTTTGGGTTGTGCCAACTGAAAATCGCTGTGTACGGGAGCATTAATCAAACCTGCCAATTTAGGTTTGGCGACCGCTAAATCAGCTTTCAGTTTTTTCAACTGGTCAATAATGCGTAACAGACTGCGTTGATATTCCAACACGCTGAGCATGGGTTGCAAGCGGTTGACTTCAACGGTTTTACTCAATTCCAGAGCGTGTTCCGCCTGTTTTAAGACGGGATCAAGTTTAGGTAATAAATGGTCGGAAAGACTCGCGCCCCAATAAGCATTGGACACTTCTTTGATTAAATTGTTGACCACTTTACGCTTGCGTTCTTGGGCAATCATTACCCGATTCGCCTGTTGTTTCGCCTGATAATAACTCACGCCGAAATCCAGCACGTTCCATGTAAAAGTTAAATCAGCAACGCCGCGTTGCGCATCCTGAGAGGTTGAATATTGGGTTAATTGTGAATTTCTCGATTGATTGAAATAATCCACACTTGAAGAACCCAATTGATCTTCTCGTCCTATATAACCTGCATTAATAGCTAGACGCGGCAGCATATTGAGCTTGGAAACATCCAGTTGCGTATCCTGCAACACGGCTTCCATCATGGTTAAGCGATGATCGTAGTTATATTTCAACGCACGCGCCAAAGCATCATAAAACGTCAATGGTGCAGTGATTGGCTCTTGTTTGCTGTAGATTTCGGCTTGATCTTTCAGCATACCTGCCAGACGCTCATCATCTTTAATGGGTGTCGGCTCAATCGCACAACCCGTTAAAGTAGCAACCGCAATCGACAGTGCTATTAATTTTTTTGAATACTGCATCACTCGACATCCCTCAGAAAATTGTAAATTATTTTAAACTATCAAAACCTGTGTGGTTTTCTATACCTAAAACTGAGAAGTTTTCATTGACGTACACCTCAGTTTAATCTGCTACATAGGCTTGCTCTAAACAATAAAAATTTCCACCAGTGGCGAAAAAAGCATTTTTCATACCACTTTATAACAAACCATAAAATAAAATCACGATTCTTTAGTGATTTTTTAGCGCAAGCAATTGATTTTAAATTAAATTATAGTCATGTAATTTATTAAGCGTCTCGCCAGCACATGGATATTTTTGTCACTCAGACATGACCATACTTAAATAAGTGATATAAACTGTAAGCTGTTCATGTCACTTTATAGCAAAACAAAGTCATCATTCGAGGCGTACCCGATTACGACGTTAATCGACCCCACATATCGTAATCATCGGCATCTTCAAGTTCAACTTCGATAAAATCGCCGACTTTTAGATGCGTTGCACCATCAATATAAACCTGCCCGTCAATTTCAGGAGCATCCGCTTTACTTCTTGCCACCGCGCCTTCTTCAACCACTTCATCAATCAACACGGTTTCAATTCTGCCGATACGCTGTTGCAACCGTGCCGCACTGATTTCGGCTTGATGTGCCATAAAACGCGCAAGACGCTCCTGTTTTACTTCTTCAGCAATTTGATCTGGTAAGTTGTTAGCCACCGCACCTTTAACGGGTGAATAAGCAAAACAACCCACGCGATCTAATTGCGCTTCACTGAGAAAATCCAGTAACTCTTGAAATTCAGCTTCGGTTTCACCCGGAAAACCCGCAATAAAGGTACTGCGCAAAGTAATATCAGGACAAATGTCGCGCCATGCTTTAATGCGTTGTAAATTATTTTCCGTTGCCGCAGGGCGTTTCATAAGCTTCAAAATACGGCTGTTGGCGTGTTGAAACGGAATATCTAAATAAGGCAAAATTTTTCCGTCTGCCATTAACGGAATTACGCTATCAACGTGCGGATAAGGATACACATAGTGCATTCTGACCCAGATACCCAACTCGCCCAAGGCTTTGGCGAGTTCATAAAAGCGGGTTTTCATACTCTCGCCGTGCCAAAAATCCAGTTGGTATTTTAAATCCAGCCCATAAGCACTGGTGTCCTGCGCGACCACCAATAATTCTTTCACGCCTGCTTTGGCTAACCGCTCGGCTTCCAGCATCACTTCGCTGATTGGACGACTGACCAAATCACCGCGCATGGACGGAATAATGCAGAACGTACAACGATGATTACAGCCTTCGGAAATTTTTAGATAAGCGTAGTGATTAGGCGTGAGCTTAATACCTTGCGGCGGCAATAAATCCAGAAACGGCGCGTGAGGTGCGGGTAAATTTTCGTGGATTGACTCCATGACTTCTTTTAAAGCGTGTGCGCCCGTGACTTTCAACACTTGCGGATGACGGGCGCGAATTTCAGCTTCACGCGCACCTAAGCAACCAGTCACAATGACTTTACCGTTTTCAGCCAAGGCTTCGCCGATGCTATCTAATGATTCTTCAACCGCCGAATCAATAAAGCCGCAGGTATTAACGACAACTAAATCAGCCGCCTTATAACTGGGCGAGACTTCGTAGCCTTCTAAACGTAATTGAGTGAGTATTTTTTCGCTATCAACGAGAGCTTTCGGGCAGCCTAAACTGATAAATCCGACGGTGGGTATTTTTGACATAGTATTTTTTGTGTGTAGGTTGGGGTGAGGCACGAACCCCAACATTAATGTTTAGCGTGTGTATTGGGGTTCGCAAACTCACCCCAACCTACAATAAAATTAGATAATTTCGCGTAAGGTTTTCAGTGTTTTTAAAATCGCATTACCCGCTTCTATGCCTTTGTTATATTCGTTATCAGAGGCACGCGCTACCGCTTGGTCGTAGTGATAAACCGCTAAAATTTCAAACGCAATGGGGATTTGATAGTTAATCATAGTATTCATCAACGCCCGCGCTGTTTCATCGGCAATTAAATCAAAATGGTAGGTATCGCCTTTGATAATAATGCCAAAAGCAACAATAGCATCAAAGCGTTTGCTTTTGGCAAGCGCGTCGGTAATTAATGCGACTTCCCAAGTGCCAGCTGCGTAATAAACACCAATGTTTTCTTCGGGAATATTATTTTGAATAAATACTTCACGGCAGTAATTGGTCATATTGCCATTTAATTCTGCGTGATAAGTGCTTTGCACAATCGCTATTCTTAATTTGGCGGGTTTTTTCAAGTCGATTTTTTCGACCATTAAATCTTTTATCATTGGATAGGATGTTCCTGTAAATAACGTTCAACGGTGGTGACGATAACTTTAGTTTGATTATCTATTTCGATATTCACCCTATCGCCCAGTTGTTTTAATTTAAATGTGGTTGCGCGTAAGGTTTCGGGTATTAATGACACATTAAAACCGCCTGTTGCTTGTGTATCAATAATCGTTAAACTCGCACCATTAATGGCAATATAACCTTTGGGTAAAATATATTTCATCCATTCGGCAGGACAGGTGAAATAAAGCATATAATTATTTTCACTTTCTTTTATTTCACTAATAACCGCTGTGCCTTCAATATGACCTGAGAGAATATGCCCGCCAATTTCATCGCCTTGTTTAGCGGAGCGTTCCAGATTCACTTTATCGCCCGCATTTAATAAACCCAAGGTGGTTTTATTCAAGGTTTCCTGCATCACATCAAAAGAAATTTGATTATTATTGATAGTGGTCACTGTTAAACAAACACCATCCACTGCGACACTTGCGCCGATAGTTAAATTATTTAATAGTGCATTATCAAAATCAATAATCAGGGTGTTTAAGCCCGTTTTTTTATCGACAGCGATAATATCAGCGATACGCTGTACGATGCCTGTATACATAACAAAAACTCCGAATTATTGGGAAAATGGATTGGGCTGATTGGCTTGCAGTTTATGCAGCCCTTTGCTCATAAAATCGCCCAGATATAAAAAACCATTGGTGCTTAAATGGGTGTCATTGGGCATATAAAAATCTTTAATCAAATGACTTTGCTGTATAAATGGCGTACCTATATCAGGCGCGATTATTTCGGGATACTCCGCTAATTTTTGCCAGATATTCTGATAAGGATGTTTATTCAATTTGCCATAACCCAGATAAACAGTGGATTTATCGGGTACGACCAGCCAGATTGGCTGAATACCTGCTGTTTGTAAACTTTTATTCACCGTCAGTACATTGTCGATTGAATTAAAAGTATTCTTTTTAAAATCGCCATCGACAAAAATCGCATAATCACATAAACGGTGCGAAAACACCTGGCAACCATCAAACTTAACCGCCTGTACCGCGCCTGATTTTAAATGTTTTTCGGGTAAATTCAGTGATAATTTAATATTGTTATACAAGGCTTTAACGCCCCAATCTGCGCCATTGAGTTTATTGAAAGAAACCCGTTCACGTTTAACAAGCGGATACATCGGGAAATTAGAGTTAAGAATCAACTCATGCTTAACAATGGGTTCGCGTGAGTTAGACAGTGCTTTCATGCGCCCTTGAAATAGCCGTTCGATACTTTCAATGATAACGTAACGACCTTTAAAACCTGCGGCGCGTAAGGCTTCGCCTAAATCAGCGCGTAAGGCTTCATCGGTTTTTAGTTCTTGCCACGTCATAGTGCCGACTTTTAAACCATCGGCAATCAGTTTTGATTGCCAAACCCGCGACACCGAAAATGAATCACCAATGACTAAAATGTCGGCTTCAGCCAATGGATAATCTTTAAAATTTTCAGGTAAAACTGCAGGTTGTGGCGATTGCCAACCAAAACTGCGTTCTGGAAAATTGCCGATGCGCGTTAAATCACCGTACAGTTTTTCAAAATAAATTTCCATGCACCACGCAATCATTGCCATGGCAAGCAATGAATAAATCAGGATTAAACTGTATTTTCTGAAACTAATCGGTTGTAAATGAACGTTCATCGTACTTAAAATTGAAAATATAAAAAAGTGGACTGTTTATGCAGATTAATCAGCACAAAATAAGCAATGATGACAATAAAAATTGCGTCCGTTAAGGAGGGTTGCCACGCAAAACGGGTCGGTTTTTTCACCGCGTCCATATTTAAAGCGGGCGAATAATTTGCCATAATCTGCTGTACGTTGGGCATTTTAAAGACGATAAATAACCCGACAATCAACAGCTTGATAATGGTATTAGAGCCTAAATTAACTAAAGTCAGTGTACCTTGAAATTGCGCCCCGAAACCTTGCATAACCTGCCAGAACACGCTGAGTTCGCCGTGTTGTTTGGCAAATGAACAGCCATTCAAACCCACCATGCCGCTTAGCATTTCGGTAGCAACGCTGAAATTATCGGCACGGAAAAATACCCAGCCGACCACGACCGCTAAAAAGGTCAGCAACCCTGCGCCAAACCGCGCTAAACGTCCGCCTTCCTGCCGCCAGCCCATGCGTTCTTTTACACCGCGCCAGCCATGATTAATGACTAAATACACGCCATGCAAACCGCCCCAGATGACATACGTCCAACCCGCACCATGCCATAAACCGCCTAATAACATAGTAATCAGCAGATTCACATAACGTTTGACTTTGCCGTCCCGACTGCCGCCTAAGGGAATGTACAAATAATCACGCAAAAACCGTGACAGCGTCATGTGCCAGCATCGCCAGAATTCAATAATGCTTAATGATTTATACGGCGAATTAAAGTTGATAGGCAGGCGGACATTGAACATCAATGATAAACCTATCGCCATATCGGAATAGCCCGAAAAATCAAAATATAACTGGAGTGAATAAGCCAACGCGCCAAACCATGCTTCAAACAGCATCGGATGCCCACCTGCGCTCACCGCATTAAAAATGGGCGTGGCATAATTGCCAAAGCTATCAGCCAATAAGACTTTTTTAGCCAAACCCAATATAAAAATCGTTAAACCAATGGCAATATTATCCCAGTTGACCCGACAGGTTTCGCGCTTGCCGAATTGCGGCATCATTTCTTTATGATGCAGCACAGGGCCTGCGATTAGATGCGGAAAATAAGTGACAAACAGGGTGTAATGGACAAAATTATATTCTCTGACTTTACCTTGATAGGTATCGACCAAAAAGGCAATCTGGGTAAAGGTAAAAAACGAAATACCCAAGGGCAAAAACACCTTCGCCATTGTAATAGCAGATCCCGTCAGGGCATTAAGATTTTCAACAAAGAAATTGGCGTATTTGAAATAGCCCAGCAGGATTAAATTAATCACTATCGCACTGATTAACAGTAGCTTAGACCGCCGTGTGTTATCAGCAAGACTATGCCCTATCATATAGCCCGCGCCGTAATTAAACGCAATAGAGGCGAGCAGTAATCCGACAAAACGCGCATCCCACCAGCCATAAAAGAATAACGAAGCCGCCGCCAACCACAGTGAGGCTAAATGATGACTGAATCGTCCTAAGCCATAGAAGCCCAAGATAACAACAGGCAAAAAGGCAAAAATAAAAACGTAAGAATTGAATATCATGAATAAGACTGTTAATTATTTTTAGAATTAAGACCTGCGAGGTTTTAAAAACCTCACAAGTCTCTATACCGACATTATAACTTTAAAGTAGATTTAAGCCTCATTGATGAGCTTTAAACCGGGTGGCAAGGCTTCACCAAAAATCTGTTTTTCTTCTTTTTCATCCAGTTCTTTGACTTGTTCTACCATCTCCAGCCATGAAGCAGGGGCTTTGCTGAGTCTTAATTTTTCGCTGATTTGTTGCCGTAAATTGTCGTCAATATCGCGTGTTCTGTCGCCACTCATACGCGCCATTAACGTGGCGGCAAAACCGATATGGGGATTTTTGCGCCAATCCTCATTGAGCATAGCGGTCAGCCATTCGCTGACAACGGCAACGGAGACAACATTATGAGTGCTGCCATGAAACGGTACACGCGCAGCGATACGTCCGACTGCCCACCATGTCTGGCTGGGTTCACTGGATTTTTCCAGCCGCTTTAACAACCATTCACCCAACTGGCTTTTTTTATCGACGGGCAAGCGTTCCAGCGTTGCAGATAACCGCACCATGTCATCATAACCACGGGTTTTGATTTGTTTGGCAACACCTGCTTGTCGCGCGGCGGCAGGATTCAGGTATTTGGCAATATCGGCAAAAATCTGTTCTTGGGTATTCGCATTTAAACCGCCTGCAATACGTCGCCACACTATCCACCATTCTGCCCAGTTTTGCGTTTCGTTGACGAATTGTAATCCGTGCGGATAGAGCTTCCACAGTTGATCCACGCGCCAGTCATCAAGCGGATAACCAAATCCCGGACGTAAACAAAAACCAACTAAGCTAAGCCACACGCGCTCATGATGTTCGGAACGGCGGCGGAATTTTGCGCCGTCTAATAAGGTGGTGAACATGGCGCGTAATAACGGCGTTGTCCAGTCACTGCGATCAGTACCTAATAATTTTTCTAAATCGGCGCGTAAATTTTTAACCGCTTTCGGGTCGATTTGTTTGGATTTAGAGCCGAATACGCCTTGAATTTTGTCTACCACCGCAGGGAATTGCGTCGGTAACGTTGCATCGGCGGTCAGCGTACCACGCGCTTTTTTGCGGATTTGAAACTCCACATCCCAGCGTTGCGCGGCATTATCTACCGCTACGCACTGCATTTTCAGCGTACCTATTTCGGTTTGCGTAACTGCTAAGCGTACAACCACTTCTTCATTGGTCTCACTGGCAAACGCCACTGCTAAAGGCGGTAAGGAATGAAAGTCATCGGTTATTTCGGTGACATCGCCCGATTTAAATTCATTGTCGCCTGTGGTTGACGCTAAATGAAAACGTACGGGTGTACCCAGTCGCAGGGCAAAACGGTGATCGGTCAATAGAATTTCATCGCCTTCTTCACTGCCTCTGGGCAAAATACAGATGCCTTGTTGTTTACCCGTTTCATCGGTATCAACCAGCAAAAAATAACTCCGCGCCGCACCGCCACCGATTTTCAGTTTTTTATCACGGCGAGCAATCGCGTAACTGACCGCACCAAATGCTACCGCTAATTCAGGGTGTTTATTGTCGAGCAGAACAGGCGGTTTATCGCGCCATGAATTCAATAAATCCAAGGTGCGTTGAGTAATCGGTTGACTGCGAAACACGCCGCCGTTTAATAGCAACGCATCAGGAACAATGCCCTGCCCTTGCAAAGCGTCTTGTGCGGCGGCTTTATGCAGGTTTAAAAAAGCGGCAATGTGTTTGCTGATAGCGGGATCGGCGGTGTACGGCAAACCGAATTCCACCACGCCACTGCGTTTTTTATCAGGTAGTTCGTTCAAACCTGATAAGGGAAAAAATCCATCTAACGCCAAGTTTCTGACTTCGTCGCGCGTTAAAGTCACCGAACGCGAGCTGCCGATGAGTTTTGAACCGCCACCTAATAAAGTGACGGTCATTTGTTCAGGTGCGTCTTCGGCTAATAAACGTTCTTTGGCAACACGGCATTGTTCAATCAGTTGCGATAATTCTGCCGCTGACAGGCGTTTGTCACCTTGATTTAAACGGCTTTCCGTCAATCGCGCCAACGCTAAATCAATATTATCGCCGCCCAGCATTAAGTGATTGCCCACACCGATACGGGTCAGTTTCGGTTCGATGTCGCCTTGTTCGACTTTAATTAATGTTAAATCAGTCGTGCCGCCGCCGACATCACACACCAGCAATAAATGCACATCGGTCAGTAATTGTTTCAGATTGCCCGCATTGCGCCGTAACCAGTCATAACACACCGCTTGCGGTTCTTCTAACAGGCGGACATTATGCAAGCCCACGCTACGCGCCGCTTCCAAAGTCAACGAACGCGCACCCTCATCAAAAGACGCAGGTACGGTAATAACGACATCCTGTTGATTTAATGGCGCGTCAGGAAATTGATGTTGCCAGACGGTTTGAATATGCGCCAAATAACTGGCACTGGCATCAATCGGCGATACTTTACTAATATCATCCGAACTGCCCCACGGCAAAATGTCGGCGTTATGATCCACCGAGGGATGCGATAACCAACTTTTCGCGCTGGTGACTAATCGTCCTGTAGTTTTCGCGCCTAACACCCGCGCCGCTTCACCGATAATGGCAGGATTGCTTTCACCTGCGGTGGAAAAAACAATATCTTCCGCTGATAGTTCGCCGTCTGCTGGGTGATAACGCACGGAAGGCAATAATGGTCTTGCGTCTACCTGCCCCAATGCGACTAATTGCTGAACGTGAAACAGTTGAATGTCACGCTGATGGTTATCGGCGTTAGTGTAAGCAACGACGGTATGCGTTGTCCCTAAGTCGATACCGACTAAATACTGTGGAGTTTGATTATGCACGATGATTTTTTCAAAAAGTTGTTCACTGTCCGCCCATTATAACGAATGCAGGAGTAGGCGCGAATTCATTCGCGCAGTCGTAGTTGTTTAAAGACGCGAATAAATTCGCGCCTACCTCACAACCAAATTGCATCCCACAACGGATAATCACCAATCCGTTCTACCAACTTCGCCCGTAATGGATTAGCCACAATATAACGAGCAATCCCTTTCACATCCTCTTCTTTACGCAACCCATGGTCATAAAATGCTTTTTGCCATACCGTTCCTGACCGCCCTAAATATCCATTAACCTGCAATGCAGAACGGGCTTTAAAGCACTTCATCACCTCAGAAAGGGTTTTGTGTTCAGTTAATTGAAATAACCAATGAATATGGTCAGGCATAACCACCCACGCCAGTGAATTAACATCCCCCGCCTCGTGCAGTACGCGCATTTCATTAATCACCAACCGTCCACAATAAAAATCTTCAAAATAGCGTTTTCGTTCATTAACAACTGTTGTGACAAAATAACACCGATAAGCCTCAGAATACCGCCCAATCCGTAATTCATAATCAGGCACAAACACCCCCAAAGTAGGCGCGAATTTATTCGCGCGATGACAACAGCAAAAATCGCGAATAAATTAGCGCCTACCTTGTTAATT
>JAURYI010000110.1 GCA_030654015.1 Methylococcales bacterium
GCTTAACAGTGGCAGGTTATTTCTTAGGTTCTAACGAATGGGTGAAATTGAATTTTGAAAAAATCGTGCTGGGTATTGTGTTTGTGTCGTTCATGCCGATGATTGTCCATGTTGTGCAAAAGAAATTACAAAAAACACAGGGGTAAAACAGCTGCTCTCGTTCCCATGCGCTGCGTGGGAACGAGAAAACCACTTAAACCTGCGAGGTCTTCAAGACCTCGCAGGTTTAGATTTATAGTCTGTTATCATTCCACACTGTTCAAATTATATTTCTTCACCCGATAGCGTAAGGTTTCCCGCGTCGCGCCTAAGGCACGCGCGGCGGCAGTTAAATTATTATCAGCGCGTTCCAGCGCGGTTTTGATAATAAATTTATCCATATCATCCAACGCCATACTGCCATCTAAAGGTAGATAAATGGCATTGCTATCACTCTCGGCTTTGTCCAGCACCGCTTGTCTGGGCAGTTGTAGCCATTGGATGGGAAAAGTATCACTGTCGGCAAATAATACACAGCGTTCAATGACGTTGCGTAATTCACGGACGTTGCCGCGCCAGTCGTGGGCTTTGAGTTTATGCCAGACTTCATCGGGAATATGCCGTACCTGCCGCCCTGCTTTGGCATTGTATTCGGCGACAAATAACGGTACTAATTCATCGAGGTCTTCGACGGATTCACGCAACGGCGGCAAAATCAGGCGGAACACACTTAAACGGTGATACAAATCGGCGCGAAAACTGCCGTCTTGCGCCATTTTTTCTAAATCACAGTTGCTTGCCGCGATAATCTGCACGTTGACGTTGATTTCTTTTTCGCCGCCTAAGCGACGCACTTTATGATCTTCGATGACTTTCAGTAGTTTGGCTTGCAAATCCAGCGGCATTTCGCCGATTTCATCCATGAATAATGTACCGCCATTGGCTTGTTCCAATAAACCGCGATGCCGACTCGATGCGCCGGTAAATGCACCTGGTTCATGACCGAATAATTCTGATTCCAATAATTGACGCGGCAGCGCGGCGCAATTGACTTCAATCATCGGTTGCAAGGCACGCGAACCGCCGTAATGCAGAATCCGCGCCGCCAAACCTTTACCCGTGCCGCTTTCGCCGCCGATAATCAACGCGCTGAACGGCACTTCGGTTAATTTGGTCAATAACTGGCGAATGTTTTGCGCTTGCTGACTATGACCTAGGTACGCTTTAGGCGAATACCGCCGATGTTCCTGTTTGGTCTGGTCGATAACGCGGCGTTGTATGGACGCACTCCGCGCTGCACTGGCGACAATTAAATCCAGTCTATCCAAATCACAGGGCTTTTCTAAAAAATCATACGCACCCAAGCGTAACGCGCGGACGGAATCAGGTACGTTGCCGTAGCCTGTTAAAAATAACCATTCCGCGTAATGCACCTGTTTTTTATTGGTTTCCATAAAATCCAGCGCGTTACCATCAGGCAGGTTCATGTCCGATAAGATGAGCAGCGGTTCAATGCGTTTTTTGAATAAAATGGTTTTGGCTTCTGCCAGTGTGCTGGCTAATACTACTTCCCAGCCCAGTTGGCGGTAGTGACGTGATAATTCCATTCCCAAGAGTTTTTCATCTTCGATAATCAGTAAGGTTTCTATCATTTCGGTACTCTTAATAAACAGTTATACGGTAGCGATACCGTGACACACGCGCCTTTCGGTTTCTGATTGGACAGTTTAATCACACCGCCTATATTTTTGACAAAGCGTTGTACCATTGCCAAGCCTAAGCCCGTGCCTTGTGTGTGGCTGGTACGAAACGGACGAATGCCGTAATCCAGCATATCCTGCGAAAAGCCGCAGCCATTGTCCAGTACGTCAATGGATAAACCCAGCGTATCGGCACGCGCTTCTATCACAATACGCCCCTCGCCTCCGTCCAGCGCGTGGACGGCATTTAACATTAAATTCAATAATATCTGCCGTAGCCCGCTTTCGGGTAAATGCACAAACACGGAAGCGGGGGCATTAATGTCCAGCTGGATATTTTCAGGTACTTGATAGCGGGTTAATTTCACCAAGTCATTAATCAGAATGGTTATATCAAAATCACTGGCAATTTCAGGCGTATGTTTGCTCTGATTGAGCATATCGTTCAGCAAGGAAGCGAGGCGTTTCAATTCGGAGCTTATCAGCTCCATGCGCTCACATTGAAACTGGTCGTCAATTTCACGGCGTAAATTATTGAATGCCATTTGAATGCCCGCTAAGGGATTGCGGATTTCATGCGCCAGTTCAGCGGCGACTTCACCGATGGCAGCTAAGCGTTCTGCTCTGGCTAAACTGGTTTGTTGCTCTAACAGGGCTTGGGTGGCAATGCGGACTTCCTGTTGTAACGATTGCGCATACAGACGTTTAGCTTCTTCCAGTTCAGCTAAATGCGCGACCATTTCGTTATAGCTGTTAAATACAGGCAGTAACAGAGGGTCAAGATGGTCGGTGGTAATCGGGGTGAAATTTTCTTCGGCGAGCCGTTCTAATAAACGGCGTAAATCATGCAGCGGATGCAGAATCCGAAAGTATAAAAACAGTATCGCGCCCAGCAGAATAACGGCAAAGGTGACTAGAGAGATATACAGTTCGTTCTGGGTATCGAAATTAATGTCTTCCAGTAATTGTTCACGGTATAAGGCTTCGTGGTCGAGGGTTTCGCTCATGATTTTCAGCGCGGCGATTAAATGGGCGTTTTTTTCTTTGCTGTTCAGTGTCCCTACATCGGTCAGCATATCGCGTACCGCACTTAAATTGTGTTTGGTGGAATCGGATAAATAACGGTTATCTGCCATCAGCTCATCCATGTCGTTCAAGGTTTTAGTGAGCATGACAGGTTTATGCGGCTCTTCAATTAAATGACCGATTAATAATTGTTGCAAACCTACGGAGACATTTTGAATGCGGTGCGAATAATCCACATAAGACAGCACGGTTTCAAAGTGATGATTGGTGCGCCAGATCATGCCGCCCAAAATAGCGACTGCCATAGTCAATAATCCTAAAAAGGCCAGACCGCGCAGTTTAGCGGGATGATAAAGCAGCGGATTCATGTAAAAACCTTGGAGTGAAGAAAACCGCTTTAGCTGTTTTCTAGCGAATAATAGCCAATAGCTAAAGCTATTGGACTCCTGATAATTGCTTAACTGTGGACAGTGGTTTAAGCGCGTGGAAACAAAAAAATTAACCCGCCTTCACGCGCCGCGCCGCCAACGGATGTTCTGAGAAAGATTCGTGATATTCCATGCCCAAAAATTCACACTTGCCGCCCTGTGCTTCATAAGCGTGTTGAAAATCATGAAAGAACTCCATCACGGTATGGTCAAGCAAATAGGTATCGTTGAGTTGAAACACGATAGTTTTACCATTTTCTAACTTAGCCAGTGCATCTTTTAATGCCATGAAATTAGAAAATACCGCCGCGCCGCTGATTTCAATAAAAATAGTGTCCGCTTTTTGCTCAACACTGAAATTTATCTTGAATAGGTTGCTGAAATTAACACCGCGTACTAAATGAATGCTCAGTTTCACCACAATACCAATCGCCACACCGACCAATAAATCGGTGGCAATAACACCCAATACCGTGATCACGAAAATAAATAACTGCTCTTTACCAATGCCCATCACCTTGGCAAATTCTTTTGGTGAAGCTAAACGAAAGCCAGTAAATACCAGCAACGAAGCCAATGCCGCCAAGGGAATACTGTGTATCAAACGCGGAAATAACACCACGAACAGTAATAATAGAGAACCGTGAAAAAAGTTTGCCCAACTGGTTTTCGCGCCATTGTTGACGTTCGCCGAACTACGGACGATTTCTGCAATCATCGGTAAACCACCGACACACCCCGCAACCAAGTTACCGACACCGACAGCGGTTAAATCTTTGTTTAAATTGGAATGCCGTTTGTAAGTGTCTAATTTATCCACTGCCATTGCACTGAGCAGACTTTCTAAACTGCCGACTAAGCTAATCGTGACGACCGCTTCCCAAAATTCCACCGTGGCAATTTTGGAAAAATCAGGAAAATAAAAGCTGGACATAAAGTTGTCCGAAATGGCGACCAGAAATTTAGGGCCGACGGTTTCTTCATGGTGCGGTAAAAAATGCGCATCGGGTAAAAACAAATACAAATGCTCATGCTCCAAGTCGAAATACCGCGCTAACGCAATACCGACCAGTACCACCACCAGCGGCGCGGGAATCATTTTTAGCGTTTTATTGTTAATCAGCGACCACGCAATCAGAATGGCGAGTCCTGAAAAACCGATAATGGCGATTTCATGATTCATGTTCATCAGACTGTAAGGAATCTGTGCTATCGTGAAAATTAAACTGCCTTTTTCAGGGGTCACACCAAGCACCACATGAATTTGTTTTGCCATGATAATGATGCCGATAGCGGCTAACATTCCATGCACCACGGACGCAGGAAAAAATGAACTCAAACGACCCGCTTTAAATACGCCCATTAAAATTTGTATCACGCTAGCGACCACAATCGCCGCCAGTGTAAAACGATAGCCTGCCATTGCGTCACCGTCACCCAATGACTGCACCGCATCGTAAACCACGACAATCAAGCCCGCAGCGGGGCCGTTAATGGTGACATAAGAGCCGCTGATACGCGATACCAGCACGCCGCCGATAATAGCGGTGATGATGCCCGCAGAAGGCGGAAAACCCGAAGCCATCGAGATACCCAAACACAGCGGCAGTGCGATAAGAAAGACTAAAAAACCTGACAATAAATCACTGCGCCAGTATTCTTGTAAACCTGCCAAACCCGTTTTGGGCAGGTTTGAAAGAGAGGCATTCCTCATAATGTGTTCTCAATTAAAAATAACCAGCCTAATATAAAAGCACACAGTATGCCAATTATTAAAAATATAACCTATTGTATATAAACGTTATTTTTATAAAATAAAAATAACCTATAAAAAGTAATGGTGCAAAACAACCAGTTAGCGGTTGTTTTGCACCAATTTTATTGCCATGATGCTGGACATTGAGGCTAAAGACAGATAGATTAGAGACTACATTATTTAGTATTGATTCGCTACTATAAAGCCATTCTCCATCACTTTTTAAATATTGAGGAACAAAATGATTCTGCAACGATTAAAGCTATTTTTAACGTTTTTTGATAGTCGCTGGGAGGATTTAAGCCGCGACACTTGGAAGCAAACCACTTACCGTGATTTTAGTGCGGGGTTAATTGTCGCGCTGACCGCGATTCCTATGGCAATGGGGTTTTCTATGGCAATGGGCTTGCGTCCTGAACAAGGCATTATTGCGGGTGCATTAGCGTGTGCCGTGGGTAGAACATGGGGCGGGTCGAAATATCAGGTTTATGGCCCCACGGCGGCATTCATTCCGCTGATTGCAGGACTCGTTGCAAAATACGGTGAGGCGAGTGGCGGTACGCTGCAACAAGCACACGGTTTTTTAGTGCTGGTGTCGATTATTGCAGGCGTTGTGTTAATGATTATGGGCTTGCTGGGCATGGGCAAATACGCCAAGTTAGTGCCTAATTCCATTGTGGTGGGTTTTACGGTGGGTATTGCTGCCGTGATTGCGATGACCAACGTCAAAGATATTTTGGGCGTTGCCAGTTTCAAGGATATTTTAGTGATGGAGGGCGATGCTGTCAGTGGGCTTTTTGAGGCACTTAAATATAGCTCACTGGATATGAGTAAAATCAATGTCTGGGCGGTAATCATTGGTTTAGGGACATTTTTTCTAACCAAGTTTTTATTGCGTATTTCTATTTTTATTCCCGCACCCTTGATTTCTATTGTGTTGGCAACCGTTACCACAGCCACGTTACTTGGCGATAAAGGCGTTACCGTGGTCGGTGATGTTTATGGCTCAATTCCCAATAATTTCTTTGTGTTCACGCCACCGATTGTGCCTGAAATGACTAATACAGTCATGATTGATATTGTTTATTTTGTGCTGGCAATTGTGTTTGTTTCGGGCGTGGAAAGTTTGCTGTGTTCCTCAATGGCAGACAGATTGGCAGATAATCGTAAAACACCGTTTAATCCCGATAAAGAATTTTGGGGACAAGGTTTGGTACAAATCATTGTGCCATTAGTCAATGGTTTTCCGTGTACGGGGGCGTTAGCCAGAACGGCGACCAGTATTAAAGCGGGTGCAGTCACGCCCTTAGCTGGTTATTTTAAAGCGGTTCTTAAACTTGTTTTAGCTTATTACATTGCCAGCTACCTTGAAATGGTGCCGATGGCGTGTATTGGCGGCATTTTATTGTGGGTGGCAAGCAATATGTTTAAACCTGCTGAGATAAAAGAAGTCTTGGAACACAATAAATTTCACGCGAGTTTAATGATTTACACGGCTGTCATGGTGCCATTAACTGACTTTTTAACAGGTGTTTTATCGGCACTGATTTTATATGCCGTATTATTTAAATTTTTAGATAAACCTGTTCACAAAGCAGCTCATGCGGAAGAAGCGCAAGCGGCGTTACCCGTGCAGAAAGCGGCATCAGCGGGGCAGTTTGAATGCGTGAACGTGTTATTGGGCTTGGATGACGAAGATGCCGAATTACTAAGCTACGCCGCGAAACTGGCTGATAAAGGCGTAAGTAAAGAATTCCATTTTATTCATACCATTCCGTCACAAAAACCTGCGGCTTCCGCACAAGACATTGAACAGTTAAAAGCGCGTATTCAAAACGAAGTGAATAAGTATTTTGATGGCTCATTGCAAGGCATTTCGTTTTATGCCCAAGTCTTTAATACTGTCTCGCACATAGATCAATTAATTGAATACGTCGTCACTTCAAATTCAGACTTAGTGTTACTCGGTCATCATCATGGCAGACGACGTTCGTTAGCACGTCATTTAGCCATGGTCACAAAAGCCTCGGTTTGGGTAGTGCCAGAGGGTGCAGGGACTGACATTAAACGTATTCTTGCACCTGTTGATTTTTCTAAACCCTCGGCAGACGCGCTGTCTCATGCCACCGCGTTGGCTAAAATGCACGGCTTAACCGAAGTCAGTGTATTACACGTTTATTTTGATGAATCGACTATTCGTTATGAAGAACACGTTGAAGCGATTAAATCCCATGAAACACAGGCTTTTGAAGAATTTTTAGCGGGCATTGAAACGCACGGGATTCACATTAATCCCGTGTTTGTGGAAAGCAGTATGCCAGAACACGCTATTATAGAAACCGCACAGGCAATGGCGGCGGATTTAATTGTCATGAGTACACGCGGACGCAGTAACGCCGCCGCGATTTTGTTGGGTGATACCGTATCGCAAACCATGATAAATGCTTCTGTGCCTGTTTTGGCGATTAAGCATTATGGCAATCGTATCGGCTTACTTAACGCGCTTATTGACACCAAGTTTTGGAAAAGCTCTTCGGATGTACGAGCGAATTAAACGTTTTTCCTCTAAATAGTCATGGTGTATTGCATGATTGTGCAGTGTTTTCAAGTCGTCGAACCCGCGAGATTTTCAACATCTCTCAGGTTTTTATTGCACACATCAAATTGACATTCTTCCCGTCCTAAAGGGGCGGGATTTTTCGCTCATCTGGATAAAAAATATGATTCACAAAGCCATTCGACCTGTTTTTCGGTATATGAAACATGATTTACCCGCAGGTCTCGTCGTATTCCTAATCAGTGTACCGATGTCATTAGGTATTGCCCTCGCCTCAGGCGCACCGTTATTTTCAGGTTTAATCACAGGCATTATCGGTGGATTACTCGTTGCGCCGTTAAGCGGCTCGCAGTTGGGTGTCAGCGGCACGGCGGCGGGTTTATCGGTATTGGTATTCGCCGCGATTGCCGAGTTTGGTTTTAACGGCTTTTTGTTAGCCTTGATGATAGCAGGGCTGCTACAGATTCTATTAGGGCTGATGAAAGCGGGGGTTATCGCGCATTATTTTCCCTCTTCGGTGATTAACGGAATGTTGTCGGGCATCGGTATGATTTTGTTTTTAAAACAAATTCCCCATGCTTTGGGTTATGACCGCGACTACGAAGGCGATTTCAGTTTTTTTCAGTCCGATCATTTTTCCTCATTTTCTGAACTGGTGAATGCCGTCGAATTTATTTCGCCGACGGCAACGGTTATCGCGCTTATTTCACTGGCGGTTCTTATTTTTTGGGAGCAGCCGTTTATCAAAACCCTGCGTTACGCGCGTTTATACCAAGGCATTTTATTAGCGGTGCTGTTAGGCGTACTGAGTAATCAATACTTGGTAACGTTCGCCCCAGAGTTGGCATTAAAAGATAATCACTTAGTGATGATTCCTGTGTTCAGTACGTTTGCTGACGTATTGGCGCAGTTTCACAGCCCCGATTTTTCCCTGTTTGACCAGCCAAAACTGTATGTGATTGCCGCTACTTTAGCGTTAGTTGCCAGTTTAGAAACACTCATCTGCGTGGAAGCGGTGGATAAATTAGACACCTATCGGCGCGTAACTTCGACCAATCGCGAATTAATGACCCAAGGTTTGGCAAATACGATGCTCGGACTGTGCGGCGGCTTGCCGCTGACGCAAGTCATCGTACGCAGTTCTATCAACATTCAGGCGGGGGCTAAAACCAAAACAGCGGGGTTTATCCACGGTCTATTGATGTTGATGGCAGTGCTGTTTATTCCCGAATGGATGAATTTTATTCCGTTAGCGACGCTTGCCAGTGTGTTGCTGGTAGTCAGTTACAAGCTGATTAATCCCGCGATGTTCAAAATCATGTATCAAGCAGGCTGGTATCATTTTATTCCGTTTTGCGTCACCATTTTAGGCTTGGTTTTCACTGATTTATTGGTGGGCATTATCATCGGCTTGGTGGTCGCTTTGTTTGCCATATTGCTGGAAAATTATAAAAGTGCCTCGTATTTTCGTGAGGCGGTCATCGGCAATAAAATTATTTTCCGTTTATCGGAACACGTTTCGTTTTTGAACAAAGCCAATATAAAACGCACGCTGGATCATGTTCCTGCGCACAGTGATGTAGTGATTGATGCGACCCGTTCAAAATACATTGATTACGATGTGTTTGAAGTGATTGAGAATTTTAAACGTGAAGCTCAGCTGAAAAAAATCAATCTGACCTTGGAAAATATGCGCGGTTTCGGGGTTCTCAAACCGATTGAAAAAGCCCGCAGTCAAACTTACGATTCCCAGCAAGCACTCACGCCTGCCTGTGTCTTGGAGATTTTAAAAGACGGTAACGCCCATTTTATTAACAATCTCGAAGCCAATCGTAATTTATTGGAGCAAGTCAACGACACCCAACAAGGGCAATTTCCGCTGGCTATTATTTTAAGCTGTATGGATTCGCGCACCTCGGTAGAACTGATTTTCGATTTAGGTTTAGGCGATGTATTCAGCGCACGGGTAGCGGGTAATGTGGTCAATGATGATATTTTAGGCAGCATGGAATACGCCTGTAAATTGGCGGGTTCTAAACTCATTGTCGTGTTAGGGCATACCCATTGCGGCGCGATAAAAGGCGCGTGCGCTCAGGTCGAATTAGCGCATTTGACAGGCTTATTGGCAAAAATTCAACCCGCTATCGCTGCCGTTGGTAACGAATCGGTGGAAAAAGTGGCGGAGAAAAATGTCCAACTGACCGTTGAGCAAATCAGAGCGCGAAGTTCGGTATTGGAAGACCTGATTCAAGCGGGTGACATCGGCATTATCGGCGGTATGTACGATATTGAAACAGGACGAGTAGCCTTTTTTAATCCCAGTTGGTAAGGTGCTACTTTTGAGCGAAGTCTAGTCATGAAGAGGCGTTTAATGACTGCCGGTCCTTTGAAGGACTGGCAGTCATGCAATGCGTACACGGCACGTTTCAGTTATAATTCCACACATTTTTAACTCAAGGTAAAGACACTATGTCAGACATTAATAAAGTCGTATTAGCGTATTCAGGTGGTTTGGATACGTCCATTATTCTCAAATGGTTACAAGATGTGTATGACTGTGAAGTCGTCACGTTTACTGCCGATTTAGGACAGGGCGAAGAAATTGAACCTGCACGCACTAAAGCGCAGGCAATGGGCATTAAAGAAATTTTTATCGAAGATTTACGCGAAGAATTTGCCCGCGATTATGTGTTCCCGATGTTTCGCGCCAACACTATTTATGAAGGCGAATACCTGTTAGGTACATCTATTGCGCGTCCATTAATTGCCAAACGTTTGATTGATATTGCTAACGAAACAGGCGCACAAGCCATTTCACACGGCGCAACAGGCAAAGGTAACGACCAAGTACGTTTTGAATTAGGCGCGTATGCGTTGCGTCCTGATATTCAAATTATTGCACCGTGGCGCGAATGGGATTTAACCTCACGCCAATCATTGCTGGATTATGCTGAAAAACACGGCATTCCTGTGGAAATGAAACACGGCAAAACTTCGCCGTATTCTATGGATGCCAATTTACTGCATATTTCTTATGAAGGTCGCGTGTTGGAAGATCCGTGGGCAGAGCCAGAAGAAGCGATGTGGCGTTGGTCGGTATCGCCTGAAAACGCACCCGATAAAGCGACGTATATCGAATTGACCTACGCACAAGGCGACATCGTAGCGATTGATGATGTGCCGTGTTCACCTGCTACCGTGATGGAACAATTGAACAAAATCGCAGGCGCGAACGGTATCGGACGCTTGGACATCGTGGAAAACCGTTATGTCGGTATGAAATCACGCGGCTGTTACGAAACCCCAGCGGGAACGATTATGCTCAAAGCGCATCGTGCCATTGAATCATTGACGCTGGATAGAGAAGTAGCGCATTTAAAAGATGAACTAATGCCGCGTTATGCGTCATTAATTTACAACGGCTACTGGTGGAGTCCAGAGCGTGAAATGTTACAAACTATGATTAATGCTTCACAAGCCAACGTCAACGGTAAAGTGCGCCTGAAATTGTACAAAGGTAACGTGGTTGTGGTTGGTCGTGAATCTGCTACTGACAGTTTATTTGATGAAAGTATTGCGACGTTTGAAGACGATGCAGGTGCGTACAATCAAAAAGACGCAGCGGGCTTTATTAAACTGAATGCGTTAAGAATGCGTATTGCTGCCGCTAAGCGTTTGAAATAACTACTTAACAAACTAGGGCAAATAGTTTTAAACTTGTAGTGTGCGCGTTGGCAAGACTACATAATAATAACTATTTGTCCGACTGGGCTTTTTGCACAGTTTATGAGGAAGGCAATAATGAGCGATACACCCGAAAAAAAGTCCAATATAGTTGCTCTGAATACCATACCACCCCATCAGAATCTGGTAAAAGCCAATCGCTGGCTCTTAGCGACGGTGTTTTTTCTGATGGCGGTTATTGTGGTCGGCGGCTGGTTATTCATTCCGCGCGAGGATTTAACGGCTTATAAACAGACCACCGATACGCAATTGTATATGGATCACATGAATCCTGTGTTGTCTGCTGAGGTGAATACCTTAAAAGGGCAGTTTGTCGGCTTGGTCAGCGGCTCAATTGAAAGCAAACTCAGAACGCTGGAAGAAAGTGTACGTTTAGGTGCTGCGCCTGATTCGTTAATGACCATTGAAGAATTGCGTAGTGATATTAAAACCTTACGCGCTTATTCCGCGCCAGCGAACAACAGCAAAATCACACCGCCTAATGAGCAGTTAATGGCAGAAATGTCGGCATTGAAGAAGCTGGTGTATTTGAGTCTGGCTTCGTGTGGTTTGATGTTAGCGGCGGTTGCGGGCGTGTGGATTAACAATCGTCGTCGCTTATCGTATAAAGAAATGATTACCCGTTATTTGCACAAACAGTAGATTTACCATGACTGCCAATCTTTTACCGACTGGCAGTCATTGGTACAACACATAAAGAAGCCGCGCCAACTGTTCAGTCGGAGCGGCTTTTTTGTGCGTGATTGAATCTAAAATTATTTAGATTTCAAGTAAGCATACAGCGCGTCAACTGCTTGATCTTCGCCGTAACCTGCTTTAGTAACAGGACCTAATGCCATGATGGTTTCGATGGCTTTAGGCATACCGCCTTTGCCTTCTTTTAAGGTTTTTTCAAAGCTGGCTCTATCCAGTTTGCCGTCTTTAATTAATGCAGACAACTGAGGATTTGACGCGATGTCATGGCAAGAACCACAACCGCGACCGAACGCACGTTCATAGATTTTTTGACCTATTTCAGTGGCTTCGTCAGCGAATACTGAACCACTTAAGGTGATTAACATAACGCCTGCTAATGTGGCTAATGATTTTTTCATAGTGACCTCTTTTTGATAATTTAAAAGAACATAAGTTCTTCTGTGTTTAAATAACGTTAAAGCCTGCAAAGAATAGGTAATTTAACGCTAAAATTCAATTGTTTTATTCACTTCTGTGCATTCATATTATTTACAAAGAGTGTGAACGGTCGCTGAATTTAACCTTCAAACCAACGCAGTCGTTCATGAAGCGTCACGACTGTGCCGATAATAATCAAAGTCGGCGGTTTAATTTCCTGTTCAGCAACCTGTGCGGGCAAGGTGGATAACGTGCCGATAATGACACGCTGATTGTGTGTCGTGCCTTGTTGTACCAAGGCAACGGGTAAATTTTCATCACTGCCGTGCGCAATTAACGACTGGCAAATTTTCTCCAGTCCCACCAAACCCATGTAAATCACGATGGTTTGATTAGGCACAGCTAATTGTGTCCAGTTTAAATTCACCGAATCGTCTTTCAGATGCCCTGTGACAAAGGTGCAGGATTGCGCATGGTCTCGATGAGTCAGCGGAATCCCTGCATAAGTCGCACACCCTGAGGCGGCGGTAATACCGGGAACGACTTGAAAATGGATGCCTTGCTGCATCAGGGTTTCAATTTCTTCGCCACCGCGTCCAAAAATAAACGGATCTCCGCCTTTTAAACGGGCAACACGTTTACCAGCTTTGGCTAAATCTGCCAGTAAAATATTAATGGATTCTTGCGGTAGCGCGTGGTGTTGTCGTTGCTTGCCGACATAAACTTTATCGCTGTCACGCCGTGCCAAATCAAGAATTTCAGGCGATACCAGTCGGTCATAGACCACGACATCGGCTTGTTGTAACAGGCGCAATGCACGAAAAGTGAGCAAATCAGCTGCTCCCGGCCCTGCGCCGATCAGATAGACTTCACCGATAGCGTCGGTTGTTTCGGCGACATCCAGCTGTTGTTGTAGTTGTTGCTCGGCTTCTGCCTCTTTGCCCGCAAACATTAATTCGGCAACACTGCCCTGAAAAACCTGTTCCCAAAAAATCCGCCGTAAACGTTGGGTGGTAATGTGTTGCTGTACACGGCTTCGGAATCTGGCAGCCAGTGCGGCAAGTCGTCCATAGCTGGGCGGAACGATAGTTTCTATTTTGGCTCTTAGTAAACGCGCCAATACAGGCGCAGCACCGCCAGATGACACCGCGACAATAATCGGCGAACGGTCGATGATAGCGGGAAAAATAAAGCTGCACAGTTCGGGGTTATCAACGACATTGACCAGAATTTTTTGTTGATTGGCAGTGTCGGCAACCAGACGATTGGTTTCATCGTCATTGGTGGCGGATATGACCAGTCTAAAATCACGCAGATCTTCGGGTGAAAATGTTTTTTGCTGTAATATCAGTGGGTATGTAGCTTGCATGGCGGCGACATCAGGGCTGATTTCTTTAGCGATAACGGTGATTTTTGCACCTGCACGCCCCAAACTGTCGATTTTTCGGGCAGCAATCTCACCTGCGCCGACCACAAGGCAATTTTGTTGTTTCAGGTTTACAAAAACAGGAAAATAATCCATTTTGTTTCGATGATGCGTAGATTTAATAGGGAGTGGTATTATAGGCACTCTGCTTTTGAATTGTGAGTGTTAAACGCAACTATGATTGAATTTAATCGGGAAGTCGATGCCAGTGGTCTGCATTGCCCTTTACCTTTACTAAGGCTGAAAAAAGCCTTGATGGATATGTCCAGCGGCGATATTGTAAAAGTGATTGCCACTGATCCTGCTGCGCATTTGGATTTTGGTGTTTATACAGATCAGGCGGGGCATCAAATTATTAAATTTATCAAACAATCAAATGCACAAATTTTTTATATTAAAAAAAAATAATAGCTTACGCGCATTAGACAAAGAGTCATCTACTGGAATTGGCAATGATAAAATTTGACACCGCAGATATTGAAATAGGTATGTTTGTTTCTGCCTTGGATAGACCGTGGGTAGGAACACCGTTTTTGTTTCAGAGTTTTCTCGTCAGAAGTGAAAAGCAAATCCGACAGCTTCAGGAATATTGTAAAACGGTTGAGATAGATGAAAATAAAAGTCATCCATCACTTGCCAATAAATTTTTCCTCTATAAATGTCAGCAAGCTACTCAAAAACAGGAAGAAGAGAATGTGGTTGGCGTAGCCTCTCGTCAGGAAGCCGTTAATCCGCTGTTCAAGACGAATGACAAACAGTTTGAAGAAGAGTTGGGGGTGGCGCGTCAGGTCTATGAAAATACCACCGCTACACTGCATACGGTATTGGATAATTTTCGGCTCAATAAAGAAGTCAATCCCGTTGAGCTGAAAACCTGTGTGCATGGCGTTATTGACGGGGTTATGCACAATCCCAGCACACTGGCGTTATTCAGCAATTTAAAATCCAAACAACAGGACACTGCACGACATAGTCTTAATGTGTGCATTCTGTGTCTGCTTTTTGGTCGTCATTTAGGGCTTGGTGAGCAGCAATTGTCTGATTTGGGTTATGCCGCTTTACTGCATGATGTCGGGGAAATTAAAGTGCCGCAAGCGGTTCTCGACAAACACAGCAGGGGACTCAGCCCTGAAGAAAAAAAAGAAATGGAGATGCACACGCAATACGGAGCGGAAATTTTAACAAAAACGCAGGGTATTCCTAAGGTCGCTATCGAGGTCGCGCGGTCACATCACGAGCGGGTGAACGGTAAAGGCTATCCTAAAGGCTTGAGGGACGAAGAAATCAACTATTTTTCCAGACTGGTTTCCATCGTTGATGTGTACGAGATCGTCACCAATCATCCGGGTGCTACGGTGCATATTTCCTGTTCTGAAGCATTAAAATCTATTTACATGATGCGCGGCAGTTTTTTTGATCGCGAACTGGTCGAGGAATTTATCAAATGCTTGGGTATTTATCCCGTAGGCAGTGTGGTTGAACTCAATAGCGGTGAAATTGCTATCGTTATCAGCAACAAACCGGGTAAGCATTTGTTACCCACTATTATGGTGGTTAAAGACAGCAAGGGTATCCGTTCTCAGCCGCAGATTGTCAATCTGGAGCATTTCAAAGAAACCGAGGGCTTGTCAAAACTGTACATTGCCAAGGTGATTGACCCTGATTCTGTGGGTATAGACCTGAGTGATTATATGATTAGGGAAGCGGGTATGGGCAGGTAGCTGTGTAGTGTGGGCATTGCCCACACTACGATGTTGATAGTTTGGAGTCCAAGGCATACCTTGGACTCCAAATATAAAAATCACTCCATCAGGTGCGCACCCTCATTCCTTGCGCTCTTTATATTCATTATATTCATTATTTTCATTATTCGTTACGGTCACTTTTTTGGGATTTTTTCCGCTGCCGTAAATAGTAATCGGTTCATTACCGCCACGCACTTTATGCGCGCCTAAACTATCAAAGCCTTTTCTCATGTCGTTAGACAGCCATTTATAGGCATTTTGTGAAAGAATAATGCTGTAACCCAGCCGTTTACTCAAACTTTCCAGCCGACTGGCTTTATTCACCGCATCGCCGATAATGGTGTATTCATAACGTTCTTCAGAACCGATAGTGCCGCCGATAACCGAGCCGAAATCAATGCCCACACCTGATTCGGGGTGCATGGCATTGGGCATAAAAAAGTCGGTGCTGTGTTTGATGATGGCTAAACTGGCGTTTACCGCATCTTCCACTGGGTTGCCGTCACTTTCCAGCCCGAAAATAGCCAATACGGCATCGCCCATAAATTTGTTGATAATGCCGTTGTGTTCACTGATAACGCTGCTGATGTCGGCAAAATAGACGTTCAGAAATAAAATAATTTCTTCCGCCGAAGCCGATTCACCCAAGCTGGTGAAGCCGCGTAAATCGCAGAATAAAATCGCGACGTTATAGGTTTGCCCTTGTTTGAGTATCTGCTCATCGGTGTTGAGCAGTTTATTCATGATATTGGCACCGACGCTTTTTTCCAGCGTGCGATACAGGCGGTCTCTATCACGCAATCGTTCAATCATGGCATTGTGGTAGCTTGCCAATAATGCCAGCTCATCGTCACTGACGGTGGGGATGACGACATCAAAACGCCCTTCTTCAACACGACTCAGGATATTGACCTGCATTCCCACCACATAAATAAAATTACGATGGTACAGATAGAGCAGATAGCACGATAAGCAGATAACCACCACACTGGTGAATAATAGTCCAATAAAATCGCGTTTGTCAGGTTGTAAAGCATGAGCCAACCACGCCAGACTGAAAATCAATAAACCAATCGTCAGCAGTGTCAGCAGAAAATAACGTAATTTGACTCCAGCGGGCAGGATTTGGGTAATATTTTTCGGTTCGTTACCCTGATAACTTTTGATGTGTTCGCATTCGACTTCCAGTGCGATGCCGAGCGCGATATAAAAACCGATGCTGGCAATAGCAACAACTGCCTTGCCGACAAAAATCGGCGGGTGATGAAGTAGCTGTGCCTCAATGAGGGTGACAACCAACCCAGTAAATAAATACGGCGATAAATCAAAGACAAGCTGTTGCGTTTGATTTTTTATAAATGATAAGGTGTGAATCCAGACAGGGCGTTTAAAGCGGAACACCGCACTTGCCGCCACAAGGCATAAGCCAGCAGTAGCGATAACAGGAAAAATTTCCCAAAACGCGGGAGCACGCAAGCTAATCATCAGATAAGACAGGATAATAACTAATCCCAGTAAGTGATATTCAAAAACAATTTTTTTAGTTATCAGTGGGGTAGGGTTGCTCATAGTCAGTAGCGGTATTTTTTAGTCCAGTGTGTACACAATGTCTGCTAACGTTTACAGGTAGCAACCACAGGCATTTTAGTAGATATTACTTCAGAATGTACCGAAAACCTTAATTATATTGAGCGGATGCAATCAATCAGTACATAAAAATCGTGAATAAGAAAAGATCAGCTGGTAGACTTTCGCGCTTATTTCCTGTTGCCAAGCACAAACACGCAAGAAAAATACCAACACTTCATTAAAGTACAAAGATACCAGATTGCGACCTTAAAGAAAGCGGATAATAAAAATAAAAGGCATTGTTAATTATGTAGAGTTTTTGGTTTTTATCTTATTGAAATATAAGGCTAAAAAATAGAAAACCTATCGTAAATTAACAATGCCAAATAAAATATCACCACGCTTTGATAAATCAGAGCATTCTACCGAATTACGCAGAAGCAGAGACAACAAACCCCCATGATGTTACAAAATGAATTCGTTAATTGGTTCAGGGCTTCATCGCCTTACATTCACGCGCACCGCAACAAGACATTTGTTATTTCATTTGGTGGTGAAGCGGTGCTGGATGCAGGTTTTGAATACCTGATGCAGGATTTTGCCTTGCTCAGCAGCTTAGGTATCCGTTTGGTATTAGTGCATGGCATTCGCCCGCAAATTGACCAGCGGCTGGTTAAACTTAACGCCCCTGCATTGTTTCATCAACATTTGCGCATTACCGACGATTTGGCATTGCAATGCGTCAAAGAAGCGGCAGGCTTGGTGCGGGTAGAAATTGAAGCATTATTATCAATGGGTCTGGCGAATTCACCCATGGCGGGCAGCAGTCTTAAAGTGGCTTCGGGCAATTTTGTGACCGCCAAACCCATAGGGGTCATTGACGGCATTGATTATTGCCACACGGGTGAAGTGCGCCGCATTGATAGCGTGGCGATTCATACCCAGCTGGATCAAAATAACGTGGTGTTAATATCGCCTATCGGTTATTCACCCAGCGGCGAGGTATTTAATCTGTCTGCTGAACAAGTTGCCACTGCGGTGGCGATTGCGTTAAAAGCGGAAAAATTAGTGTTATTAACCGAACAGCCCTGTTGCAATCCCGTCAATAATCAACCTGTGCAACAAATGACCACCGATGAAGCAGAGACGTTTTTACAGCACTATCCCGATATTGATAACAGCATCCGTTTATCATTGAAAGCAGCGATACAAAGTTGCCAAGCGGGTATTGAGCGCGTCCATTTGCTGAATCGGGCAACCAATGGCGTATTATTACTGGAATTATTCAGCCGTGATGGCGTGGGTACGCTCATCAGCTCAACCGCTTACGAAGAATTGCGTCCTGCGACCTTAAACGACATAGGCGGCATCTTGGAGCTGATTAAACCGCTGGAGCAACAAGGTATCTTGGCGAAACGGTCGCGGGAAAAAATTGAAATGGAACATGACGATTATATTGTGCTGGAACGGGATGGGTTGATTATTGCCTGTATTGCCTTGCACGCCAATGTAGAATGCGGGTTTGGTGCGTTAGCCTGTCTTGCTGTTCATGCCGATTATCGGGGCGCGGCGCGGGGTAATCGGTTGCTGGATGCGGCGTATCAAAAAGCCAGACAACTGCATCTGAAAACCTTATTTGTGTTATCCACACAAACTATGCACTGGTTTATTGAGCGAGGATTTTTATTATCGGAGATTAACAGTCTTCCTGAACCCCTCAAGGTACTATACAATCCGCAAAGAAACTCTAAAATTCTATGCAAACATCTTGAGTAGTGCATTGCTATGATACAAAATTCAGACTTTTTGTCGATATTGCAAGTAACCGATATGCACATTCTGCGTCATGCAGGTGAAACCTTGGTGGGCATTGATACCGAGCATTATTTTCATGCCGTGCTTGAACTGGCATTTTCCACCCATGCTTATTTTGATTTGGTGCTGGTCACGGGTGATTTGGCACAAAGTCCTTGTCCTGCAAGCTATCAGCGCATTTTAAACCGTCTTGAGGCTTATCACACCCCGTGTGTTTGCTTACCCGGAAACCATGATGATTTTGCACTCATGCAGCGGCTGTTAAATACTGGCAATGTCAGTTGTCGTAAACAAACGCTATTGGGAAACTGGCAGATTATTTGTTTGAACAGTCAGATAGTCGGATCGGCAGGCGGGCGGTTGGCGAAGGATGAATTAGATTTATTGAAGCACTGTTTAGAAAGTTATCCGACCTATCACACGCTGATTGCGGTGCATCATCATTGCCTGCCTACAGACAGCGCGTGGATGGATACCATGACCATCGAAAATCATGATGAATTTCTCGCCATTATCGAACAGCACCCGCAAGTAAAAGTGATTACCACAGGGCATATTCATCAGATTATGGACAGCTACTTCGGCGCAGTGCGCGTATTGGGTACGCCCTCAACCTGCTTTCAGTTTACCCCTAACAGCCAGAAATTCGGTATCGACAATACTGCTCCTGGTTATCGCGTGATGCAGCTGTATGCAGATGGTCGGGTTGAATCTGATATTACTCGCTTGCCTGAGCCATTAGCGGGCTTACAAACCAATACTAGGGGTTATTAGAGGATATAAGGCTGCCCGTTTTTGATGACTGGCAGTCTTAATACTTTATTTTTGCGTGGTGGACGCTTCCCTCGTCACGGGCATTAAAATACTGCTCAGTTCAGTCATAGCGCGTTGATAAACCTTACGCTTGAAATACACCACATTATTGAGCGGCTCCCAATAATCCACCCACCGCCAGCTGTCAAATTCGGGTTTGCTGCAATGGTCAAAACGTACCGCCGAATCACTGCCTAGCAAGCGCAACATAAACCAAATCTGCTTTTGCCCGATGCACAACGGGTGAGAATTTTTACGAATATAACGTTCGGGCAATTGATACCTTAGCCAATAACGAGTGCGCCCGAGAATTTGTACATGGTGCTGTTGCAAGCCTGTTTCTTCCCATAATTCTCGGTACATCGCAGTTTCAGGGTCTTCATCGTCATTGATGCCGCCTTGCGGAAATTGCCAGGCATCCATTCCCATCCGTTTTGCCCAAAACACGCGACCCTCATTATTGCAAAGGATGATGCCCACATTTGGCCGGTATCCTTTAGAGTCTATCATGTTAAAACCTGTCATTTACCTTCCCTATCGCCTAATCTTGCTTATAATGCAGTTGCGATGACAGGGTGGGTAGTTTGTAATTGCCGCCATTGTTCCACAAAAAAACACCAGATACCATAGGGCTAACGCTTTTAATTACATCACACAGGATTCACCATGAGTTTAGCGATTTTTGATTTAGATAATACCCTGATAGCCGATGACAGCGACTATTTGTGGGGGCAATTTCTGGTCGATCAAGGCATAGTTGACAAGGAGCAATACGAATCCGCCAATGCCAAATTTTACGAGGATTATCGCCAAGGCAAGCTCGATATTGTGGAATTTCTAAACTTTTCCCTGCAACCGTTAGCCGATAATGCACCTGAGCAACTGTATCAATGGCGGGCGCAATTTGTTGAACAGATTATTACGCCGATATTATTAAAACCCGCGCAGCAACTGATTGATAAACACAAAGCAAGAGGCGATACCTTACTGGTGATTACCGCCACCAACCGCTTTGTCACCGAGCCGATTGTCAAACTGTACGGCATAGATAATTTACTTGCCACCACGCCCGAATTTATTGACGGTCGCTATACAGGCGGATTTACGGGTGTGCCGTGTTTTCGTGAAGGGAAAGTGACACTATTGGAAGCATGGCTGGAAAATTCGCCGCACACGCTGGAAGGCAGCTGGTTTTACAGCGATTCGCACAATGATTTACCGCTGTTGAGTTTAGTGGATAATCCTGTGGCGGTTGATCCCGATGAAAAACTGGCAGAGGCGGCTCAAAAAGCCGACTGGTCAATAATCAGTTTGCGTAATAATTACTGCCCGACAGAGCATTTTCATAAGTGATGTAGAGAAAGGAGTAGCCGAATCAGCTTTTGTACTTGGATGGAGATTGGGGTAACGCAAGGAATCTCAATCTATACAGCTAAAAGAACGTCAATTCAGATGAAGAAAGAATGCTTCCTTTCAAAAAATCGGGATGATTGCGAAAGAAATAGTCTTGCTCGCGCTTTAAGTGGTTATCAATATTACTGATAACAACAAAAGATTTACGATCAAACTTTGAGCCATCGAACATGATTTTTACAAAACGGTTGTCGCTATTACCGTTTGTATACAATAAATCAAATACAACACCACCACAAAACTGAATTTTTTCCAGCTCAGAGCTTATGTTGCTTAATTGTTGGAGCGGGTTGTAATCAGCAAAAGCAGTAATTACAACTGTCTTACCATCCCCACTTACTATTAATCGTTTCATTTGTTGGTTTTTATTTTATTGCTCTGTAAATATCATCGAGTAAAACGTAGACATCTTTACTTAAAGATAGTGCCTTTTCCAAAGTATCAATTTTCCTACTTGCATCAGCAAAATCGCTCATGTGAAATAGAGTATGACGATGTTTTCGAAAAAAAGCATAAGCATTCTCCAAAGATTGTACAACGCTATCTTTTTTCACATTACTAATATAACTACTTTTGAGCGTTGCGGTTCCTTTGTTTTTGTTTACATCGAAAAATGCCCCAAAACCATATTCTTCTTGCTCTGGATACATTCCAAAATCAGAGAGAACGGTTCTTAAAACACCCTCCAATGCACGCAAATCAGGAAATAGCAACATAGAATATTCAGGAAGTCGTGGTGATGCTAGTTTTACACAACAACCAGAAATTAAAAGGTCTTGTATGATTTTCGGTAAATGGTCGAACGACTCGATTAGTTGAATTTTAAGGTAATCTTTAGCAACTTCTGTTCGTACAATAGTAGCGGTATTTTCTTCCGTTTTACTTATTACAGCTTGTAATCCAGTTAAATCAAGAAGTTCTGCTATTAAGTAAATAAGCCGCCGATAACAAAATAAAGGTCTGCCTTGTATAGTCAGCTTATTTGTAGTTTTAAAATGTGTAATAGTGATGGTGTCATGATGAGCAATACTTCGAATTTTAATTAATTTTCGAATTGTCTCATCTTGTTCAATAGTTAAATCAAATTCGACATTTTCGTTATCATCCTTACAAGAAGCTATCTCATCAAAGATTGGGTCAATATCTTGCTGAGATATACCCGCAAGCGAAAAATTAACCAAACAAAATTCATCAGGATTAATCGTCCCATAAAGATAATTAGCTAGATGCTCTCCAAGCTCTTGATTTTTACCAATCTTATATTGAACGGTTGTCGTTCCATCGTTAATCATGTGAAGATCAACAGTGGCATCTTCAATCCCAACACGTCCAACAACTACTCTTTTCTTTTTGTTATTATCATAAAAACCACTTGATCGCAGAGCAAGGGAGTGCTGTTGCACAAACTCAATCACATAATCGTCAATTTTTTCGCGATGCAGATTTAACCCTTTGTAATCAGTAGCCATGATTCGATTTAGTGATAAATAAAAACAAAATAGTGAACGTAATAAAGTATTGCAGGATGAGCCAAATTACAAAGCTCATCCCACAAAATCCCTATCAATCCAGATTATCAGTCACCGCACCCAACGACGCAGAATTAACCAACTTGGCATATTTCGCCAATACGCCGCGTGTGTAACGTGGTGCGGGTTGTTGCCATGATGTTAAACGTTGGGCGATTTCAGCGTCATCAACGTGTAATTTCAATTCATTGTTTTCCGCATCAATGGTGATGGTGTCGCCTGTTTGGACAATTGCCAATGCACCGCCGACGAAGGCTTCTGGGGTGATGTGTCCGACCACAAAACCATGCGTACCGCCTGAAAAACGACCGTCGGTAATTAACGCGACTTCTTTACCCAAACCTTTACCCATAATCGCTGAGGTAGGTGAGAGCATTTCGCGCATACCCGGTCCGCCTTTCGGCCCTTCGTAACGAATGACAATCACATCACCTTTCACGATGTCGCCGTTAAGAATACTTTTTAGAGCGAGTTCTTCGGCATCAAATACTTTCGCTGTGCCCGTAAAGGTTAAGCCTTCTTTACCCGTGATTTTCGCAACCGCGCCACCGACGGCCAAGTTGCCGTACAGTACGACTAAGTGACTGTCTTTTTTAATCGGATGTTCCATATCATGAATGATGTCTTGTTCCGCAGGATACGGTGCAACATCGGCTAGATTTTCAGCTAAGGTTTTACCTGTCACGGTTAAACAATCACCGTGTAGTAAGCCTTTGTCCAACAGCATTTTCATTAACGGTTGAATACCACCGATTTCCACCAGTTCCGCCATGGAATACTGACCGCTGGGTTTTAAATCCGCCAGCATCGGGACATTTTTGCCGATACGGGTAAAATCATCCAGTTGAATATCGACTTTTGCGGCGTTTGCCATTCCTAAAATGTGCAGTACCGCGTTGGTTGAGCCGCCTAAGGCAATCACGACGGTAATCGCGTTTTCAAAGGCTGCTTTGGTCATGATGTCGCTGGGTTTAATGTCTTTTTTCAGCAGTTCTAACACTGCCGCACCTGCGCGTTCACAATCTTTTTGTTTGTCTTCGGAAATAGCCGCTTGCGCCGAGCTGTTCGGTAAGCTCATGCCGAGGGCTTCAATCGCGGATGCCATTGTGTTGGCTGTGTACATACCGCCACATGAACCTGCACCCGGAATGGCTTTGGCTTCGATTGCAGCCAATTCAGCATCATCAATTTTGTTGTTAGCGCGCGCACCGACTGCTTCAAAGACTGACACGACATCGAGTTTTTTATTGTTATGGCAACCTGACAAAATCGTACCGCCGTACACAAAGACCGCAGGACGGTTTAAGCGTGAAATGGCAATCATACAACCGGGCATATTTTTATCACAGCCACCGATAGCGACCACGCCATCAAAGCCTTGGCAACCGACCACAGTTTCAATGGAATCGGCAATGACTTCACGCGACACCAGCGAGTATTTCATGCCTTCCGTACCCATGGAGATACCGTCTGAAATGGTGATGGTGTTGAAAATAACCGCTTTACCGTTGGCTTGATTCACGCCGAGAGCCGCTTGGTCTGCCAGTTTGTTGATGTGCATATTGCACGGTGTCACCATGCTCCATGTGGAAGCGATACCGATTTGCGGTTTTTTAAAATCGTCGTTGCTGAAACCGACTGCGTGTAACATGGCGCGGCTGGGTGCGCGTTCCATGCCGTCTACAACTAGGGAGGAAAAGGTGCGGGTGTTGTTATCGTCTGAATGAGCCATCTGAATAATTCTCGTGGGTTGATGAGTAGGGTGGGCAGGTTTTTGCCCACCATAATGAGCGATAAAAGGGGCAGGCAGAACAGCGTTGCCCACCCTACATAATTAATAAGTATCCCAGCCGCTTTTACGTCGCCAGCTGATTTTGGGCAGAATAAAACCTAAGAAAATACCGATAATCACCAGCGCACCGCCGTATAACAGCCAGTCTTGTTTGGTGGTGTCTTTCAGTGCCTGATTTTCCAGTTTGAGTTGTTCCAAATCACGTTCGCCATTAACAACGCGCTCTTGCAGTAAATCATGTTCTTCTTTTAACTGCACGGCGTTGGCGGCGGTGGATTTTAACTCGCTCAGTTCACGGCTTAGGTGGTCGCGTTCATTGGCTAAGGATTTTTCCAGTGTTGAACCGGGAGTAATCGCTTCGGTTGCCTTCGCTAACTGTTCTTTCAGGGTGCTGATTTCAGTTTGCAATAACACCAGATTTTTATTCGCAGTGTCTTTCGCATCCTGTTCGGGCGGTTCTTTTTTGGTGTATTTGGCTTTGATGTAGCCTTCGGTGCCGTCAATCAGATGCACTTTGATGAAACCATTTCTGAACGGTTCGCCCACCACGGTGACGGACGTGCCAGTCGGTAATACTTTGAGTACAGGGGCGTAGCTGTTTGCCGCGCTTCTGAGGGCTAAATTGGTATCATCAGCGATATAAAGGATGTCCGCTTGTACTGAACCAAACGTGATAAGTGAGATAAAAAACGCAAGATATAATTTTTTCACGGGACTCTCTGTAATTAATAATCGGTTGATAACAATAGTCGCGTTATTGTTTACACAGCAAAAATTCTAACAAGGCTTTTTGTGCGTGTAAGCGGTTTTCAGCTTCTGGGAAAATGACGCTTTGTACCCCGTCAATGACTTCCGCGCTGACTTCTTCGCCACGATGGGCGGGCAAACAGTGCATAAACAAGGCATCAGGGTGTGCTGCTTGCATTACCTTAGCATCAACCTGATAGTCTTTAAAGGCTATTTCGCGTTGTTTTTGTTCTTCTTCCTGCCCCATGCTTGCCCAGACATCGGTGACGATTAAATCGGCATTATGCGCGGCGGCGATAGGGGTGTCGAAAAATTTAATCCGTTCACCTGCGGCGGCAACAATGGCGGCATCAGGCATATAAGCTGCGGGACTGGCAATGTGCAGGGTAAAGTCCAAGACGGTAGCGGCATGAATATACGAGTGGCACATATTATTGCCGTCACCAATCCACACCACGGTTTTACCTTGAATATCGCCGCGCAATTCAAAATAAGTTTGCATATCGGCGAGTAACTGACAGGGATGCTGTTCATCGGTTAAGCCGTTAATCACAGGCACGCTGGAGTATTTGGCAAACGTGGTCACGGTTTCATGGCTGTTGGTTCTGAGCATAATGCCGTCAACCATGCTGGAGATGACTTTGGCACTGTCGGATAACGGTTCGCCGCGTCCTAATTGCGTGTCGCGCGGCGATAAAAATAACGCATTACCGCCAAAATGACTCATGCCCGCTTCAAAGGAAATGCGGGTGCGCGTGGATGATTTTTCAAAAATCATCGCCAGCACTTGACCTTTCAGCGGTTGGTAATTCGGATCGCGGTGGTTTTTAAGTGCGATGGCGCGATGGATTAAGCCACGAAATTCGTCGCTGGTTAAATCAAGTAGGCTGATGAAATGTCTGGGATTCATGGTGTTCTCAGTTTACGGCTGATCGGGTGTACTCTTGAATAAGAGCCGCCAAGGTGTCTATAAGTTGCTGAATTTGCTCGGCATCTATGACTAGCGGCGGCAATAAGCGGATGGTTTTTTCATTGGTGACATTGATTAATAGCCGCTTGTCCAGCGCGAGCGGAACTAATTCTGCACAGGGTTTATCCAGTTCAATACCAATCATCAATCCTTTATGACGAATATCAACAACGTGGGTATTTTTCTGTAATATTCTGCTTAAGGCTTTAGCAATTTGCTGACCTTTTAACGTAGCTTGTTCAATCAGATTTTCTGCATCCAGCGTTGCCAATACGGCTAATGCGGCACTGCACGCTAACGGATTGCCGCCAAAGGTAGAACCGTGATTACCTGCGGTCAAAATAGTTGCAGCCTTGCCACGCGCTAAACACGCACCTATCGGTACGCCATTACCTAGTGCTTTTGCCAGTGTGCAGACATCGGGAAGAATGCCGTTATGCTGGAAACACAAAAATTTTCCTGTACGTCCGATGCCTGTTTGAATTTCATCCAACATCATCAATAACGCATGATCATCACACAGCACACGGATTTGATTGAGATAATCATCGGCAGGAATGTTTACGCCGCCTTCGCCCTGTATCGGTTCAACCAATATCGCGACAATGTTGTTATTATCGCTAATCGCTTGTTCAATAGCGGCAATGTCGTTGTACGGTACGCGCACAAAACCTGTGACTAACGGCGCAAATCCCTGTTGTACCTTCGCATTACCCGTTGCGCTCAGCGTTGCCATTGTCCGCCCATGAAAACTTTTTTCCATGACGATAATCGCAGGGGAATCTATACCGCGCTCATGTCCGTATTTACGCGCCAATTTAATCGCCGCTTCATTGGCTTCCGCACCCGAATTACTGAAAAATACGTTATCCATGCCGCTTTTTTCAATCAGCTTGTCGGCTAATTGTTCCTGCACGGCTATGCCATATAGATTAGAAGTGTGCAGTAGTTTTTCGCTTTGCGCACAAATCGCTTTATGCACCGCAGGATGCGCGTGTCCCAGATTACAGACTGCAATGCCCGATAACGCATCCAGATAACGGTTATTGTTGTCGTCCCACAGCCACGCGCCCTGACCGCGTGCAAAAGTCACGGGTAAACGTTGATAGGTTGGCATAATATGGCTAGTCATAACGGAGGTAGTTACCCAATAAAAAAATGTTTGATTATAGATTTCTTGCAGCAGACAGGCAAGTATTGCATTAGCCCATTTTGAAGCCCGCAAAAAAACCGACTGAGCCGCTGACACCTTTGCTGGTAATACTGGATAAACGATTGACCAAAAAACTGCTGGACGATTTTGCAGCATCAGTTGCAATATCGGCAGCGTGCTGTAAGCCTGAATCATCAATATGGACGATACCGTAATACTCGCTGACAAACAGTAACACAATGATTCCGCCACCGATAAATAAGGCGGTTTTCAGCATTTTTTTAGCAAAATAACCGACTGCCATGCCAATGATGAAAGGTGCGCCGACACTGCCCAGCAAAAAAGGCGTAGAAAAAAAATCATTGGAAAACCCGACATCAACTGCATTGTTGTTCATAAATTTAACGATTCCGTTATGGTGATTAATTAAGTGACTGCTTAAAAAGCAGCGTTGATTTTAGCCTTGTTGCGCAAAAAAGTGTAAAAATCAATAATCGTTTACGAACAGCGCGAAAAAATTAAAGACTGGCTATCGTGCTTTTTAGCCATTGGTAAGATAAGTAAATAATTTTGTCATGCTTGTTATGTTATAAAATCTGCTTTTTCTGGCAAACAACTTTAGATATAAGCGACACGGCGCATCATGAAGACAACGGAATATGATTTTGATCCCAGCTATGGGTATTCACTACCGCAGTTATTAGCGGTCGCAACACCGAAAGAACACAAAGATTTCGACGAGTTCTGGCAACGCCGCTATCAACGCGCTGTTACCGTCAACCCCAATCCGCAAACCAGAATTATCAATGAAAATGATCGTGGCTGGCGAGTATTTGCAATTAACTATACCTCTACTGACAATTTCCCCATTCGCGGCTGGTTATTATTGCCGAGTAGCGGTGTGATTAAACGCGGCTTTGTTATCGGGCATGGTTATGGCGGGCGTGATGCCCCCGATTTTCATTTGCCGTTTAAAGATGCCGCGTTATTGTTTCCCTGTTTTCGCGGCTTAGGACACAGTGCCGCACCCGCTATTTCCTCTGAACCGTACTGGCACGTTTTACACGATATTCATCAGGCAGACCGTTATATTGTCGGCGGTTGTGTGGAAGATGTCTGGCTGGGCGTAAGTTCTTTATTACAGTTGTTTCCCAAGTTGGCAGGGCATTTGGGATATTTGGGGATTAGTTTTTCAGGGGGTGTCGGCGCATTGGCGTTGCCGTGGGAGCGGCGTATTGCACGCGGTCATCTTAATATACCGACCTTCGGGCATCATCCGCTACGCTTACGCTTACCTACACGCGGCAGTACGCACAGCCTACAGCAGTTTTATTACACCCATAAAAAGCAAACGCTTAAGGTGTTGCGTTATTACGATGCAGCTCTAGCAGCAAAGCGTATCACTATGCCGATACATTGTGCCTGCGCGTTGTTTGATCCTTTCGTTGCACCGCCTGCACAATTTGCTATTTACAATGCCTTGCCCGCCGAAAAAGAGCTGTTCGTATTAACCGCAGGGCATCACGCATACCCAGAACAGGAACAGCAAACGCAACAACTGATTGCCGAACTCGATGCGTTTTTCGCGCCGTTGAGCCATTAACCTTATCACTGAAGAGACGAATTTTACATGAATCGGGAATATCATAAATGGTGGAGTGCGCAATTGCAGCGCGATATGGAATTATTGGTATTTGGTCATGCGGGTGCAAAAGTATTGGTATTTCCTACCCGCAGAGGTCGGTTTTATGAATACGAAAACATGGGCATGGTGAACGTCTTGGCTGACAAAATAGCACAGGGGCATTTACAACTTTTCTGTGTTGACAGTGTCGATGCAGAAAGTTTTTATTGTGACTGGGCGCACCCATCGGGTCGTATTCAACGCCATATCGCCTTTGAAGACTATATTTTGAACGAAGTATTGCCGTTTATGAATGACAGAAATCCGCATGAGTGCGTTATTTCGCATGGTTCAAGTCTCGGCGCGTTTCATGCCACCAATATTGTGTTGCGGCATCCGCATTTGTTTAAAAAACTGGTCGCGTTTTCAGGGCGGTATGATTTGACGCTGGCGATTGAAAGTTTTAATGATCTGCTCGATGGTTTTTATAATGACGATGTGTATTTTCATACTCCCAGCCATTTTTTACCCAATCTGGATTGCAACTTATATTTAAGCCATTTAAGAAATCTCGATATTACCTTCACCATCGGTAATGAAGACCCGTTTTTGGATAATAACAAACAGTTAAGCGCGATTCTGCATCAAAAAGGTGTTAATCATCAGTTCATAATATGGGATGGCAGAGCGCACCGACCGCGTTGCTGGCGACGTATGGCGGCGATTTATATCTGAGTTCCTGTGTCTTGTTTGACACCTTGCTCAGTAAGCCTAAAATACACACTTTTTATACCTTAATTCCTATTCGGAGCAATTATGACAAAGCAATACATTTATTCATTTCACAAAGGTGATGGAAAAAACAAAGTATTACTCGGTGGCAAAGGGGCGAATCTCTGCGAGATGACCCAAATCGGTTTAAACGTACCGCCCGGCTTTGTTATCAGCACCGAAGCCTGTTTAGATTATTTACAAGATAAACAACTGCCTGATGGCTTAATGGCGGAAGTGACACAACAAATTGCAGGCATTGAACAAGCCAGCGGTAAAAAATTCGGTTCGCGCGTCAAACCGTTGCTGGTGTCGGTGCGTTCAGGTTCGGCTATTTCCATGCCGGGGATGATGGACACCATTTTAAACTTGGGCTTAAATCAGGACACGCTGCAAGGTCTGATTGAAGAAACTCAAGATCCGCGTTTTGCGTATGATGCCTATCGCCGTTTCATTCAATTATTCGGTAAAGTCGCCTTAGGTATCCATGATGAAAAATTTGATGAGCATTTTGCCAACGTCAAACGCCAAGCGGGTATTAACGCCGATGTCGGCTTAAATGCCGACCATCTGAAAGAAATCAGCGAATTATTCTTACAAGTCGTGCAGGACGAAACGGGTAAACCGTTCCCCGAAGACGTGTACGAACAACTGGAATTATCCATCAAAGCGGTCTTCAATTCATGGGATGGTAAACGCGCCGTCGATTATCGCCGTGAATTCCACATCACCCCCAAAATGGCAAACGGCACAGCGGTCAACGTGGTCACAATGGTGTTCGGTAACATGGGCAACGATTGCGCGACAGGCGTGGGCTTTACCCGTAATCCGGGTACAGGCGAAAACGAAATGTACGGCGAATACTTGGTGAATGCCCAAGGTGAAGACGTGGTTGCAGGCATACGCACGCCCAAACCCGTACATGAACTGGCTATAGAAATGCCTGCTTTATATGAACAATTAGTTGAGCTGCGCAACAAACTGGAAACCCACTACCATGAAGTGCAGGACTACGAATACACCATTGAACGCGGAGTGCTGTATTGCCTGCAAACCCGCAACGGCAAAATGAATGCCGCCGCTATGGTCAGAACCTCCGTGGAAATGGTTGCCGAAGGACTGATTAACAAAGAACGCGCATTATTGCGTATTGATCCAGAATGGCTGGAACAACTGCTGCATCCGCAACTCGACCCAGACAACAAAATCAAACCCTTGGCACAAGGTCTGCCCGCATCACCGGGTGCGGCGTGTGGCAAATGCGTATTTGAAGCGGATGCCGCTGAAATTATGGGACGCTCAGGCGAAAAAGTGATTTTAGTACGCGAAGAAACCAAGCCCGAAGACATCCACGGCTTTTTTGCCTCACAAGGCATTTTAACCAGTCGCGGCGGCAAAACCTCCCACGCGGCAGTAGTCGCGCGGGGTATGGGTAAAGCCTGTGTCGCAGGTGCGGAAGACATTAAAATCGACGTTAAAACCCGTTCAGCAGTGATTGGCGATACCCGTTTACGCGAAGGCGACATCATCACCATCGACGGCACCACAGGTAATATTTATCTGGGCGAAATCGCCACCATCGAACCGCGCGTCTCTCACGAATTACACACACTGCTCGGCTGGGCAGACAGTGTTGCCACGCTCAAAGTTCACGCCAATGTTGACACGCCAGAACGCGCCAAAATGGCGGCAAGTTACGGCGCGGCAGGTATCGGTTTATGCCGTACTGAACGGATGTTCAATGCCAAAGAACGCTTGCCGTTAGTGATTGACATGATTCTGTCCGAAGATTGCGAAACCCGCAAAATCGCCTTGGATAAACTGTTCCCGATTCAACGTGATGACTTTATCGAGTTGTTCACCGCCATGTCGCCTCATGCGGTGACCGTGCGTTTATTAGATCCACCGATGCACGAATTTTTGCCCAGCGAACATCAACTACAAGACGAAATCAACGCCCTGCAACATTATGAAACCATCGTCAAAGGTCAGCGCGTGACTCTTGACACCTTGGGAATGCAGCAGGACGCATTACCCGCGCCGTTCGATCATCTGAACGAAGAAATTATCAACAGCGCGATTCTGAAAAAACAACTGATGTTGAAAAAAGTGCTGGATTTGTACGAAGTCAACCCGATGTTAGGACATCGTGGTGTGCGTTTGGGCATGAGCTATCCTGAAATTTACAAAATGCAAATTCGCTCTATTCTGGAAGCGGCGGCAATTTGTATGCAGCAAGGTATCGAAATCGCCCCTGAAATTATGGTTCCGCAAGTCATCACTTCGCAAGAATTGAAGCAGGTCAAAGCCTACGTTGATGAAGTTGAACAGGATGTAGAAAGCCGCTACCAGCTGAAATTGAAGTTTAAATTCGGCTCAATGGTGGAAACTGTCCGCGCCTGTACCCGCGCAGGCAAACTGGCAGAAATCGCTGAATTTTTCTCCTTTGGTACCAATGATTTAACGCAAGCCACCTTCTCATTCTCCCGCGAAGACGCAGAAAACAAATTCCTGCCTTTGTATAACGAAGTAGGTTTGTTGGAAGATAACCCGTTTGATGTACTGGATGTCAAAGGCGTAGGTCAGTTAATGAAAATGACCGTAGACCTCGGCAGAGCCACGCGCCCCGACATTAAAATCGGTATCTGCGGCGAACAGGGCGGACACCCGCAATCTATCCGTTTTTGTCACCACATCAAGCTCAACTACGTCTCCTGTTCTGCACCGCGCATTCCCATTGCCCGTTTAGCGGCGGCTCATGCGAAATTGCTGGAAGACAGTTATAGTCTGGATTGATAAAACGGTAATGGGTTAAACCTGTTGCTGTGCTACTAATGACTGCCAGTCTTTCAAGGCATTGGTATCTACACAAGTTTCATAAGCACTTGATTTTAAAAGAAATCATTAGCTTAAAGAAATTTCATAACTCATTGTTTTACAAAGAGTTATCAAAGATGTGTAGATACCTTTGCTTTCAAGGACTGGCAGTCATGTTTCAAAGCAAAAACAATAACCCTGTGTCGATTTCTACTCCTCATTAATCATGTGCGTCGCCAGTTCTTGCAACGCATTTCTAAGATTGGTTTCCAGCCTTGGATCCATCGGCGTTTCTGCGATGGCTTTATTCATGCACAGCATCCACTGGTCGCGTTCTGCTTCGCCAATAGCGAACGGAAAATGCCGCGCCCGCAACATCGGATGCCCATATTCTTGAACAAATAAATCGGGGCCGCCCAACCAGCCAGACATAAATTTGAACAGCTTGCTGTTGGCAGAGCTAAGGTCGGGTTGATGAATGGCGCGTATGCCTTGCGCTTCGGGCAGGGTGTCCATGTAGAAATAAAAACGGTCTACCAAATGGCGGATAGCTTGTTCGCCGCCGATGACATCGTAAGGGGTGATGCTTGTCATTATTACGCTCTTTAAGTTTGATGAGCTGTTTATACTATAGCGGGCAGAATATTTTGCAACTATCGCTCTTTCAATAACATCAACAACGCATCCAACTTGTTCTCCAGTTGATACACATGAGTTTTAAGCTCGGCCAATTCCTGATGAACAGTGTCGGTACGCTCGTGAATATGCTGAAAATGCACCTGAAAATAGCGCGGTAATGGAAACGATGTCAGCAACTCATCATGTTCTTGTAGCTTACTCGGTTTACGAGTTTTCAGCATTTGATGTTTAACTTTATGTTGGTGTGACAAAGGTAATGCTGATATTTTTCTGCCTTATTTTGTGATTAAAGTAATACTTCCCAACGCAAGATGCTTTTTTACTCGACGTTTTTGTAACCAGCGCATGATGCCAGTGACATAAAGCACCAGCGGTGCTAACCCCGTCACACACCATAATAGCCGACCGACAAAGCCAAATGCCTCCCCATTGTGTAGCGGCCATAAAATATTTAACAAGGTTTCGCCTGCGGTAAATTGCTTGGGGTCTTGAATCGCCAGCACTTTGCCGCTGTATTGGTCTATCCAGACTTTACTACGCGCCCAGCGATGATTGGCTTCACCTGCCTGCATTTTATGAATCGCATACACGCCTTCTTTGCCGTCGGGGGTAACAAAGCCGCGCAAGGTTGCATCGGGGAAAACAGTATCGGCAATGTTTAGCGCGGCACTGACTGAAATGGGCTGCGCGTTTTCTGTGATAACGGACTTAACGTCAGGGTCTTTTAAATGATCGGCTTTGATGCTGGAAAAACAACGAATCACAGGCTTTAGGTAATCGGCATAATTAAAACTGAACCCTGTAAACGCGAGAATCAGCAAAACCAAAGAGCTATAAAAACCGACTGTTTTATGCAGGTCAAAATACAAGCGTTCAACACTCGCGCGGCGTTTTATGGTGAGAGCCTGTTTGATTTTAGCCCAGTGCGGCCACCATAGATACAGTCCTGTCAACGTGCTGATAAACAGGAATAATCCTGAAAAACAGATGATATTGTTAAATAGCTTACCGATTTCAGCCCCTACTTTACCCATCAATAACGTGGCATGGACTTCGTAAACCAATGTCCATAAAGTTTTCCCCCAGTAATGTTCGTCAACAATTTCGCCTGTGTAAGGTTGAAATATCGCATAAAACGGCGCGTACAGTTCATCGGCGGTTTCGGGCGGCTTGCTATATTCTGCCCAAATATAATCGCTGCCATCGCTGGGCAGTAATAACATCCATTTGTCGGTTTTTTGCGGATAGTTGCTTTTCAGCGTTTGCACGATGTCATCCAGTTTAACCATTTGCGCGTTAGCAGAAATGTGTACTTTAGGTAAACTCAATTCTTCCAATTCAAAATAGAAGATATTAAAAGAACCTGTTATACCCAGAATGACGAATAAAAAGCCGACGACCAGCGCGATGGTTAAATGGATATTAAGCCAGAAGTGGCGCAAACGTCGATGCCATAAGGGTTTGCGGATATTATTTTCTAAAATCACTCGATATACTCTCACTTTAAAAGCGTATTAACACTCGTAGGGTACGCTGTGCGTGCATTTTGACGGTGCTATCGGAGTACAAACCCAGATTTGTACTCCATAAGGTAATTAAAATTCCACGCGCACTGAACCTACCGCCATCAACGGCGCACCAGGGGAGATAGCTAGCGCAGGTGCAATATTCAACTCTGGATCGGTGGACTCGTAATATTGTTTATCGAGCAGATTGCGGATATTGATTTGCGCGGTGACTTTGGATTTTTTGATATGCCATTGATACGCGGCAAACGCATCCATGCGTACATAGCCTGGTAGTTGGAAGGTGTTGTCGATATTACCTTCGCGCTGACCTGCGGCAACACCGCCTACGCCCACACTCAAACCATTCAGGGGTTCATGGACACTAAAGTCATATTTAAGCCACAAACTACCCGCGTTTTCAGGAACGTTACTTAAACGCTTGCCTTCATAACCACTGGCATCTTTGGTGACTCGAGCATCGGTATAGGCATAACTGCCTATCAAACTTAAACCATTGGTGATTTGCCCTGTGACATCAAGTTCAATGCCCTGACTGCGTTGCTTACCGATAGCGATACTGTCTGTTGTATCTGCGGTACTTAAATCAGGAGTCAATAAATTTTCTTTGGTTAAGTGATAATAAGCCAGCGTTGCCAGTAAGCGGTCATTGAATAATGAGGTTTTAATGCCCGCTTCAAACTGTTCGCCGATTTGCGGGTCAAAAGACGCACCTGTCGCAGATATGCCATTATTGGCACCGAATGAGGTTGTCCAGTTACCGTAAAAACTCAACTCTTTGATAGGATCATACAAAATGCCAACGCGAGGGCTGAAACCACTGTCAAAGCGTCTGGAGTTAGCTATATCAGCGGTCGCTGCTGAATAACTGCCGCCTCTGCCTCTGCCTGTTTCAGTCCAGTCATAACGCCCGCCACCCATGATGTGCAGTTTGTCCCACAGGGTAATCTGGTCTTGAAAATAAATGCCTTCCCATTGATTGTAGAACGTGTTCTGGTTTCTACCCGGGCGTTGGGTTTGCATCAGCGCGGTATTGATAACTGATTGCGGAATGCCATAACTGGGCGCGGGATTGTAAATGTTAATGGCTAAAGCGGGGTCAGCCGCATTCCAAAAACCAGTCGTGCCATAATCATGAAATGCGCGGTAGAAATCAAAACCCAATAACACATCATGCTTGGTAAAACCCAGATTGAATTTTCCTGTTAAATCAATGTTAGTGGTGTATTTTTGCGCAGAATCCTCTTCACGAAACACATTGCGCTGCATGATGCCTGTTGTTTGATCCAATGCGCCCGCAGGATCAAACGCAGGTGCGGGATTGACAAAGGTTTGATTGGCATTGTCGAAACTGGCAAGGAAGCGATTATGTATCGCCCAATCTTCATTAAAGCGATGATTGAATAAGGTATTGAGCTGTACTTGATTGAACTGGCTTTTAGGCGTGTTAGGATCGTCTAATGAGCGACTAATCGGGATGGACGCAGGACGATTGCCAATCGCTGGAATACCAAAATCAGACCTGAAATCCTGATCAACCACCTGCAATTCTATCGTCGCATCGGTTGATTCAGTGGGTCGCCAAGTGAGACTGGGTGCGAATAACATTCGGTTATTGAAGACAAAATCTCTGAACGAGTTATTGTTTTGATATGAACCTGTAAAACGGTACAACAGCGTTTTGTCTTTATCAATCGGCCCTGTGGCATCCCATTCCGTCCGATATAAATCATAAGAACCAAAACGTTGTTCCAGCGAATAATACGGTACGTCTAACGGTTTTTTGGTGGTGAGATTAATTAAGCCGCCAGGTTCGGTACGACCATAAAGCTGTGCAGGCCCTTTCAGCACTTCAACGCTTTGTAAGTTAGCCGTGTCTAATTCAACAGGAAAATCATCGTTGGATTTAAGTCCGTTACGATAAATATTCTGGCTGAAAAAGCCACGGACAATAAAATTATTACCCATACCCAAGGTTTGTTGAGGGCGTACACCACTGACGTTTTCCAGCACATCCGCAAGCCGTGTGACTTTTTGATCATCCATTACCGCTCTTGGCACGACCTGTACAGACATCGGCGTTTCCATAATCGGCGTATCAGTCTTGGTGGCAGTGCTGGAATTAGGTACTGCATAACCTTTGTTATAAGGGTCAGTGGCATCCCATACGGTTTTATCTGTCACATTCACTGTTTTTAACGTAGTAGCATCTGCACTACTCGGCGGATTAGCGACTTCTTTTTTGTTATCCACTTTTGCCAGCATAATCGCGCCATTTGCGCTACTGTGCGCCGTTATACCCGTGCCGACTAACAATTTTTGCAAGGCTTGTTGAGGTGAATAACTACCAGATACGGCGTGAGATTGTTGATTTTTGACGGTCTCAACGGGATAGACCAGCTTCAAATTAGCACTATCAGCCAGTTCAGTCAGGGCATTGTCTAAAGGTTGTGCGGGGATATTGAAGTGTTGGGTCGAGCTGTCTGCCATCACAGCTAATGGCATAACACCGACCAGAACAGCGGCGATTGCCGACAGTTTGAATAACGGGTAACTGCTTTGCGTAAGATTATGTTTGTTCATTTTTTCTCCATGACAATAAAAACGGCATCAGCCGATAATTATTAAGACGAATCGCAGAGAAAATCTTGTAATGAAAAATAAAAAATTTATTGCTGTGTACGATTACTGACTGTGTACCAGCGTCAACCAAGGCGTGATATGTGCTGTTTTCAACGGTAAGGATTCGCCAAGCATTGCCATAACGGTATCATAATCATTCAGAGGAAACGCGCCGCTGACCCGCAGTTGCGCTAATGCGTCGTCGGTGATGATAATTTTGCCTGAGTAATAACGGTTCAAATCGGCAATCACATCGACTAAGGCTTGATTTTTCACCAGTAATTTACCGCGTTGCCACGCAGTGTGTTGTTTTAGATTAACCGCTTCTACGGTTTCCAAACCTTTGTTACGGCTATAACGCGCTTGTTGCCCCTCTTCAATGCGCACATTCTGATTGTAATCGGCATCTTGAGGAGCTTTGATGCCGACCGCGTGTTCTATGACCGTGACGCGGGTATCTTGTTTTTCATCCAACACTTCAAAAACAGTTCCCAATGCTTTAACTACCGCGTCATCGGTCTCGACTTCAAACGGGCTGTTGACATTGGCGGCGACGGTAAATTGTGCCTGTCCGTGTAATAACTTGATGTGTCGTCTATTGGTGTTCCATTCGATGACCAGCGCGGTATCGGTATTTAACATGACCTGACTGCCATCGCTTAAGGTAATGGTTTTTTGTTCACCGACAGCGGTATAGTAATCACTTAACCATAGGTCAGACAGCGTGGAAAATTGGGTAATGAACGCGGAAATTAACACCGTCACCGCTAAACCCAGTGCCACACGCGGCAGTATTTTAGGTTTTTGTGGGGCGGGTGTTGTGATGTGTACTGGAAATGCCGCACCCATGTCCTGCCATAATTGCTCGGCTTCCTGATAGGCGGCTTGATGTGACGGGCTGCGATTTTTCCACTGATATGCCTGTTGCTCATCGGCTTCGGTAGCAATACCTGAGTGTAACAAAATGACCCATTCTATGGCCTGATCCGATAAGGTAGTTATTTGCGAAAGAGATGACACGACTAATCCTGTTTTGGGTGACGCTTGATAACTATGACGTTTGAGGGTTTATTTCTTGCCTTATTCTACAAAAAAATAACCTTGGTCATTGATTTTTCAAGCGTTCACGACAATGGATCATCGCTTTGAACAAATGTTTGGCAACCATGCTGGTGGAAATATGCAGTTGTTCGGCAATCTCGGCATGAGAACGCCCTTCAATACGGTGCAGATAAAAAGCCAGACGGCATTTATCAGGCAATTCTGCTAACGCGGCATTAATCATTTCCAGTCGTTGTACTGCCAGATATTGTTCATCGGGTTGTGCGGTATTATCGGCAAGGCTGTGTAAAACGGCTTCATCAGTATCATGCGGCAAACGATTATTAGCACTACGCTGATAATCAATCACCAGATTGGCAACAATCCGAAACACGAAGGCGCGCGGATTGTCGATAGTGGTGATACTTGAATACTGCTGTAAGCGCAGATAAGCATCCTGCAAAATATCCTCTGACATTTCATTAGTGCCGATTTTTCGGGTGATGAAGCGATTTAATTCCGCACGATGCTGATTAATCAGCAGTATAAAAGGGTCAGAAGGGAATTTTAATACGTTATTTTTGGACATAGGCAAAGCACAGTAAGCGGTGAACCTATGCAATAAAGCATTTTCTATGCCGTGAGCTTAACGCCTTGTTATCATTGCAAATGCTAGAAAAACGACACCAGCTATGTGCGTGATATGCCGCAAATTTAAGTGATATGACTCTGTTGGCTGTTTTTGTAAATAGTGAGTAGCGGAGTACAAACTCTGGTTTGTACTCCGCTATATCAAAATATAAAAGCTAAGTTCTTAGCCGTAAGTCAGGATGTATTGCTGAATACTGGAGGTCAGGCTTTGCCTGACTTGCAAGCGAAGCTTGCACTCCAAACACACGCAAATTTATTACTACATACTTACCTGATACTTAAACCGCCTCCCTCATGCCTTGTATAAGGGGCGCGAACATATCGGTGATATTGTCTTTGACAAAGGGGCTGGCTTTGTCAGGTGAGCCTGAATCAAAAGGCGGGGCGGGATTGTATTCTGCTTGCAGTTGCAGGACTTCGGCGTACATTTTGCCGCGTAACGCGGCGACAATTTCCAGACCGAAATCCAGCCCCGCCGTTACGCCGCCGCCTGTGACTAAATTACCATCCCAAACCACCCGCTGTTTAACGGGGGTCGCGCCGAATTCTGACAATAATTCCAGTGCGACCCAATGCGAAGTGGCTTTTTTGCCTTTCAATAATCCCGCTTTACCCAGCAGTAAACTCCCTGTGCAGACGCTGGTGAGGTATTTGGCAGTCGCGGCGCGATTGGCGATAAAGTCAATCAGCCGCGTATTTTTCATGGCTGCCAGTGTGCCGCTCGCACCACCTGGAATAAAAAGAATATCCAGATTTTTGGGGCAATCCTGTTGCGTATGTGTCGGTACGATGGCTAATTTTTCGCCACTGATGACGGGTTTTAAGTCATCGGTGGGGGAAATTAAATAGATTTTCGCGCCCATCATAGAAGCAAACAGATAGTGCGGTGCGACCATATCCAAGGCGGCAAAGCCTTGGTATAACACCATGCCGATATGCTCTTCGCCCATCATTTTAAAATTACCGTCTTTGACAGACATAAAGGCTTCGTGGGCTTTTTTAGATTTTGCATCCGCTTCATTTTTACTTAAAGGCGGTGGTACGCTGGTTTTATGGCTATCAGGTGAGGCGGCACACGAGAGCAAGGGCGCAAGGCTTGCACTGCCGATGAGCGCGAGTTTGGTAAATTGACGGCGATTCATCATAAGTTCCTTAATATTTGAATGAAGCGGTGAAATAGGCAGATGTACCTTCTGACGGTATCACGCGCCCATCAAAGTAACCGAATGCTTGATAATAACGTTCATTGGTCAGATTTTTGACCGTTGCGGACACTTTAAAATTTTGTTTTTCATAGGCAATACTGGCATCAAAATTGTGATAACCATCCGCTTTGAAAGTATTGTTGTTGGATAAATACGCGGCTGATTGTGCATACAGACCGCCGCCGACGCTTAAACCTTGCAATAGCGGTTGTTGAAAACGATAGTTCACCCACAACCGCCCTGTATTTTCAGGCACGAGCAGCAGTCGGTTATTTTTTGGCACACCTGCTAAATCATCGGTAAAGCGCGCATCGGTGTGGGCATAGTTCGCTAAAATACTTAACGCTTCGGTGGCTTGCCACGTTACATCAGCTTCAATGCCGCGTGAACGCTGTTGTCCCTTGGCGACAGAGCGAAAAAAGCGATCACTATTATCTCTTACTGCAACATTGGTACGGTCGATTTGATAACCCGCTATTTGTCCTGTTACTTGCTCTGCGATATTGAATTTAATGCCGCCTTCCAGTGAGGTGGATTCTTCGGGTTGCGGTGTTCCTGAAAAATTAACAAACGGTTGTCCGCGCATCCCTTCGCTGTAGTTGATAAATAATGAAAATTCATTCGTTACATCAAATACTGCCCCGACACGCGGTAATATTTTGGTTTTGCTGGCTTTAGAACTCGCTTTTGTCGAGGTGTTTTGAAAGTCGGTGGTGACATGACCTGCGCGAACGCTGGTTAATAAATGAAAGCGATCATAAATCGTGCTTTGTAACTGCACATAGCCGCCGTAAGTGGTGTTATGGACAAATTGATTAATCTTGCCCTCGCCTGCTTGTTTGTAGGCTAATGTCGATACTAAAGGCTGTTTATTTAAATTAATAAAGCCAGTATTCATCATATCGACATCCATAAAGCCTTGGTCTTGATAATCACTGTGATCCGCGCCGAATAACACCGTGTTTTTAGTTCTGCCCATATCAAATTTAGCGGTAGCATTCCCTAAAAAGCTGCGTTCTTCCTGTTGTTGGAATAATTCTGCATTGGCTAAAAACCATGTAGAAGGTCTGAAAGCAGGTCTGTCAGCAGTAAAACCATCCGCGCCCGCCAGTGATTGCACTTTTTCATCAAATTGTGAATTGGCATAACGGGCTTTAAGATTCATTGACCACATCTCATTGAATTTATGATCCAGCGAACCCCAGACACCGTTAAATTCACTGCGACTGTCTGGCATATCATTGGGGCCAACAAAGGTTTTTCTAGGTGTTGAAAAATTCCCTGTTATCGTGCCTGTTGCGGGTAAGCCTTGATATTCAGGTTGATTCCAGCGTGATACTTTGCCTTGTAATCTTAAAGTAGTGGTGTCATTGTTGGTGAAGGTTAAAATTGGATTGATGTTGTAACGCTCGGTTTTGACCACATCGAGATAACTGCCTGCGTTGGTATATTCACCCGTTAATCGAAACAGGATATTATCCTTAAGCAGCGGCTGATTAACGTCAAAAAACGGTTGATAATAATTATTGGTGCCGATTCTTACCCCCACTTCCCCCGACTGCTTGGCGTTTGCCTGCTTGGAGGCAATGTTGACCACACCACCGACAGGTGCGCCTGCACCACCGCTATACAGAATGGCGTTACTGCCTTTTAAGACATCAATGCGACCAATATTAATGGTACTTTCTCTATCACCTGGGTTGTAATACTGACTGAAACCATCCAACAACTGCTCGGCGCGAAAACCGCGAATGCGCGTATAGTCAACACTGGGAGTAAAAACCGCGTTATTACTTACCACGCCGCTGACATTGCGTAAACTTTCGCTAACAGTAACGCTTTGTTGATCGTCAATTAACGCCCGCTTAATCACCTGAATGGATTGCGGTGTTTGCATAATCGGCGTATCGGTTCGGGTCGCGGACGTGCTGTTCAATGCGGTATAATTTTTGTTGAAATCGTCATCACTCTCACCGATAACCGTCATTTCTTTTAACTCAGTGGTCATCGTGCCATCCGCCGTTTTTGCTTGTACAGGTTTAATGGTGACCGTGCCGTTATCCGCTACATCAGCGGTCAGTCCGCTGTCTGCCAGTAGTAATTTTGCTGCCTGACCAGTGCTGTAGTTGCCTTTTAATGCGGGGCTTTTTTTGCCTGTGGTACTTTGCTCAGCGTAGAGCATTTGCGAACCGGATTGATTTGCCAGCGTTTGCAGCGACTGGCTTAACGGTTGTGCGGGAATGTTGAAAGTATGGGTTTGTTCTGCGTAAGCGGGATGTGCCAATAGTGCCAAAATAGCAATGCGTAGCGGATTTGAATGTAAGGTCATCGAACGTTTTCTCCTTGGTTAAATGTGTGTCATCAAGGGATAGACGTATCAAAGTAAAAAAGCCGCCAGTATTCCGCATTTTTTATCAGGTAAGTCAGGCAAAGCCCGACCTTCGCTAATGTGTCGAAGGCTTCAGCACAATTTCATGATTCGCCGTGTGGTGAACCGTCACGGGTAACAGACTGCTGATAGCATTGAGGGCATCATCAGGTTTGGCGGTATGAAACGTGCCGCTGACCCGTAAATCATTTAACCTTGCACTGTGCAGACGAATAGGGGTATTGTGATAGCGGCTCAGCTCAGCCAGTACCGCTTGTAGACTTTGGTTATGAAACACCATCTTGCCTTGTCGCCATGCGGTTAATTCCGCTATATTTAACTCGTCAGCGGCTTGAAATACGCCGTCATGATTAAATGCCAGTTGTTGCCCTGCAAGCAGTTGCCGCTTGTCCAGTGCTTCAACTTCCACAATGCCCTCCTGCACCCCGACCAGCACTTGTTCAGCTTGACGGTAAACATTAAACGCCGTACCAATATCACGAATGCGCCCATTATCGGCACGCACTTCAAACGGTTTCTGTTCATCATGAGCCACTTGAAAAAATACCTCACCGCGCACTAACTCGACACTGCGTTGCCAATGATTAAGATGCACACGCACTTCACTGTCAGTATTCAGTTCCAGCGTAGAACCATCCGCCAAGGTAACGGTTTGCCGTTCGCCTTTTGCCGTTGCATAGCTTTCAAAAGACCCCAACCAGCCGTTGGCTGAAAAGGCTGTCAGTCCCGCAACCAATAATAAAATACTCGCAAAGCGATACGACCACGTTGTTATCGGTGACTTGCGCCGATAAGATAAGGCTTGCTGACGTGCTGGAAAATCGGCGTTTTTAAATTGCGCCATCCATTGCCAATGTTTTTCAACCTGTTGGTACACAAGGCGATGATTGTCATCTTCTGCCAGCCAACGGGCAAACGCCTGACGATCCGCTTCCGTACAGGTTTCGGATTGCCGTGTCATCAGCCAGTCAATGGCTTGCTGTCGCAATAATTTTTGAGAATGTTTGTTATTCACTAAAGGCTTGATTCTTGTTATCGGCTTGCTGTGTATTCAACACTAGCATAAATTGCAGATTCTAGTGCCGCTTTCGGGTAAGCAGTCGTTGTTTAACGACGCTTAAAACATAGACGCACCAGCATTTAAAAACCGCCAATATCATCAAGATGAGTGCTGATATGTTCCATAACCCGTTTGATATAACGTTCAGAACAGCGTACTGAAATATCCAAATGCTTGGCAATCTCGGCATGACTATAGCCTTCAATACGGTATAAAACAAAAGCATGGCGTTGTAATGCAGGCATCTCATTCAGCCACACGTTCAGCTGTTCAAGAGCCTCTTGATGCTCCCAATGGTTTTCGGGTGAGTGCTGATACGGTGCTGCATCTGAATCAACATGAGTTTCCAGATAATTTTCGCGCACCTGACGGCGACGATGACGGTCAACCACCATATTAGCGGCGGTTTGAAATAAAAATGCGCGGGGATTTTCAATGCGTTCAGGGCTGGGCGTTTGCGACAATCTTAAAAAAGACTCTTGAATTATATCCGCAACATCCTGTTCTTTAGGCCAACGTGCACGAACAAAACCACCCAATTCATGGGCATACTTAAGAAAAACATCCTGTAAAAAATCGCCAGTTAATTTGGGCATTGAGCTGCATCGCAAAGAGTAAACGAACTATAGATAAAGCAAAATTCGTTCCATTTTTTTGTTTACGTTAAATCAATGAGTTAAGTATCATTAAGTAATGAACTATGTGATATGCCGCAGTGTGCAGGGAATATGACGCAATCAAAAACCTATCCAGCTTGCTTTCCAGTGCATATTAACACCCACAATAATCATGTCTTTATGTCCATTTATACTGTTTTCAAATTAGAATGCCTGAAGATAAAGCACAAAACCAATCATTGGTAGTGATAAACATTGAGTGCTTGTAGTACAAACCTAGGTTTGAACTCCGCGCTATCAAAAATATAAATATCACCCACTGTTTAGGACTACCCCAATCATTTTGCCTTACGGACAAACACACATGGAAAATCACAACGAAATATCAGAATTTATTTGGAGCATTAAAGCAAGTAGCCCGTATGGAGCTTGTTGAATGCGCGGCTTTTCGTGACAATGCCACTATTTTCGGGTGTTCCGATACGCTCCACACGGACTGCGAAACTCAACTATCACGTTAAATAAAAAAACCAAAGGCGGGTTTTTATTACCGCTCATTTAACCTTGAAAGCGCAATTTCATAAACTTCATTTCTATCGCGCTTACCTACTGCAATCACCGTCACTGTAACAATCTCATCCGCGACTGAATAAACCAAGCGGTACCCCTGTTGGCGCAATTTGATTTTGTAAAGGTTCTGCTCACCTGATAAGGCGGCAGCTGCAATATGCGGATTTTCTAAGCGTTCTTTCAGTTTCTTTTTGAACTGTTCTTTAACGGTATGCCCTAACTTTTGCCATTCTTTCAACGCCGATTGTTTAAATTCCAATTTATAAGTCATCTAAGGAAACCGCGACAGATTCTTCCTGTTGCCGTTGTTTAACAATTTCTAACAACGCCATGTCATCAATTAATTCCATCATCGCTTGATAAGCCTTCGCGGGAACACAATAAAAAGCAGGTTGGTTTCTGTTTAAGATAGCAATTGGCATTCCGTCAGCACTGGCAACCACTTTCATGGGGTTAGCTTTTAATTCTGAAATACTGGCTGCTGTTTCTGTTAGCATTGAAAAAGTCATGATAATCTCTAAAAACTTAAAAGACCTAATTATAGTGTGCTTAACTGGTTTTCTGATACAAAAAAACCTGCGAGGTTTTAAAAACCTCGCAGGTTTTGTTTATTCAGTACAAAAATATTAAGCCTTAGACGCTCTTTTACGTTCGTTTTCAGTCAAGAATTTTTTGCGTAAACGAATGGATTTAGGCGTAACTTCAACCAGTTCATCTTCGGCGATAAATTCTAATGCTTGTTCCAGCGTTAATTTTTGAATACGCGCTAATACTAAACTTTCGTCAGTGCCTGAGGCGCGGACGTTGGTTAATTGTTTTGGTTTGCATGGATTAACGCATAAATCATTGGTGCGTGAATGTAAGCCGACCAGCATACCTTCATAGACTTCATCGCCATTCACTAACAACAATTCGCCGCGTTCTTGCAACGGGTGTAATGAGTAAGTAACTGCTTTACCTGCGACCATTGAAATCATTACGCCGCGCATTCTGTTACCAACGTCACCCGCTCTCATTGGGCCGTAATGATCGAAAACGTGGTACAGCAAGCCAGAACCAGACGTTGCTGTCATAAATTCAGTCTGAAAACCGATTAAACCGCGTGATGGCATCATGTATTCCAAACGAATACGACCTTTGCCATCGGGTACCATGTTGGTCAAATCGCCTTTGCGATCGCCCAATTTTTCCATGATAGAACCTTGATGCTCTTCTTCGACTTCGATAGTGACCATCTCAAATGGCTCACATTTTTGACCATCAATTTCTTTGATGATCACTTCAGGACGTGAAACGCCCATTTCAAAGCCTTCACGACGCATATTTTCAATCAACACGGATAAATGCAATTCGCCACGACCTGACACTTTAAATTTATCAGGGTCAGCCGTGTCTTCTACTTTCAATGCCACGTTATGTTGCAATTCTTTTTCTAAACGATCACGAATTTGACGCGTGGTAACGAATTTACCTTCTTTACCTGCAAACGGTGAGTTGTTAACTTGGAAAGTCATGCTCACAGTCGGTTCATCGACTGATAACGGAGTCATGATTTCTACCAGTTCAGGATGACAAATCGTGTCAGAAATTTCCAGCTTTTCGATACCTGCAAAGGCAATAATGTCGCCTGCGCGTGCCTCTTCGACTTCAACACGATCCAAGCCATGAAAACCGTAGATTTTCAACATACGACCTTTACGCTCAACGCCTTCGCGGTTGACGATAACCAGTGGTTGATTCGGTTTAATGATGCCGCGTTGAATACGACCGATACCGATAACGCCTGTGTAAGTATTGTAATCTAAGCTGGTCACCTGCATTTGAAAGGGACCGTCGATGTTTACAGGTGGAGGACTTACTTTATCCACAATCGTTTGGAACAACGCAGTCATGTCGCCGCCAGTTGTGTCAGACGTTAAACCTGCATAACCGTTAATGGCAGACGCATACACGATAGGGAAATCCAATTGTTCATCAGTCGCGCCTAAACGGTCAAACAAATCAAACGTTTGGTCAACAACCCAATCAGGACGCGCACCTGGTCTATCAATTTTGTTAATAACCACAATCGGTTTTAAGCCTAAAGCAAAGGCTTTTTGAGTCACAAAACGGGTTTGTGGCATCGGGCCATCAACCGCATCAACCAGCAATAATACGGAATCAACCATCGACAGAACGCGCTCAACTTCACCACCAAAATCAGCATGGCCCGGTGTGTCTACGATGTTGATGTGGTAGCCATTCCAATCCAGCGCGGTGTTTTTTGCCAAAATGGTAATGCCACGTTCTTTTTCAATGTCGTTGGAGTCCATCATGCGCTCGGTGACTTTGGTATGCGCGGCAAATGTGCCAGATTGTTGCAATAATTTGTCAACAAGCGTGGTCTTACCGTGGTCAACGTGGGCGATGATGGCGATGTTTCTTAATTTTTCAATCACTGGTAGTTCTCTAAAGGTTAATAAATCGGTGTTGGGTGTATTTTATGCGCCCTGCAATTGTCAGGTGTCGGGCGGTGTGTAGTTAGTTTTTTTGCCAAGGAAAACCGCAAAACTGCCAGCCGTTGATGTTGCCGCGTTGCTGGTTGCTGTCGGGGTCGCCTTCAAAGCCGTTGACGATGTTAATCAGGGTTGAATAACCGACTTGTTCCAAGGCTTTTGCGGCACTTAAGGAGCGTTGACCGCTGCGGCACAGTAATAATACAGGGGTATTTTTATCAGGTGCTACTTTGCCCACTTCGCTAATAAAGTCGGGATTAACAGGCGAACCAAACTGTGCTTGCCATGCAATGTGAATTGCACCGATGGGATGACCAATTTCGGTGTGTTCTGCTTTTGTTCTGACATCGACTAACACGGCATTGGGGTTTTGTTGTAATACATCCCATGCGCGTTTTGGGTCTAGGTTTTCTATCATGATGTTATCCAGTTTTTTGTCCGATATACTGCGCTTCGTTGCGTAATCCGCATTGCTGTTGACCTATGAGGGCGTTTTCTTGATAAAAAACAGCGGTCAACGGGGCGAATAACGCCAATAATTCATTGTTTGCCAGTAGGTAATGGGAGGTAGTGAAGGTGAGTGTAACCAGCTATAGCCCATCCCCAAATCACAACATAAAACAGTAATCCGTTGGGCTTAAGTGCGTCTATTATCGCATTCATTAAGGTACGGTCAAGAAATCGACTGACAACAATGACATCAAAACGGTTTGCTTTGAGACTTTCGGGGGTGATGTGTTGCTGGTCAGCGTTGATAGTCAGCTTATGTTCGGCGGCATAGCGGGTCAATTTATTAATGGCAACTGAGGAAATATCCAAGGCAGTGACTGCCAAGCCGTATTGGGCTAAAAAAACCGCGTTGCCGCCTAATCCACAGGCTAAATCCAAGGCGGTGCCTGCTTGCGGCAATAAAAAAGCGTGTTCGTTTAAGACGGCGGTAACGCGATCATCGCCAGTATTTGACTGGCTATGAAGGGCATTCCATTTGTCTATTAGGTCGGTCATTATTCAGGACTCGGCATATTCACGCGCGGCTCTAGCCATTTTTGTAAAAAATCTAAAAAGCGTCTGACTTTGGCGGACAGGTATTTGCGGTGCGGATACACGGCATGAATATCTAATGGCGGCGGGGCGTAATCTTCCAGCACGGCAATCAGCTTGCCTTTTTCAATATCCCGCCCGACTACATAAGTTGCCAGCATGACTAAACCCAAGCCATTAACAGCGGCAATGCGGTTGGCATCGGCGACGTTGGATTGCATTCGTCCTGATACATTGATGGAGGTATAGCCGGTTTTACTTTTAAATTTCCATTTGTTTCGGGGTGAACTTGCCCAATTCACCAGACAACTGTGGTTGCGTAAATCTTCTGGCGTGTTGGGAATACCATGTTTTGCCAAGTAATCAGGCGAGCCGCACACCACCATTGATGAGCTGGCAAGTTTACGCGCTACCATGCTGGTATCGGCTAAATCACCTAAATAAATCGCTATATCAATGCCTTCATCAATCAAATCGCCTGTACTGCTCTGCAAAATAAGATCGACGGTCAGGTCAGGATGTATTTTGAGAAATTCGGCGATGGCACTGGTAATGTGCTTCGCGCCTATCACAGGCGGCGCACTGATTTTTAATACCCCGCGCGGCTCGGTTTGTAAGTGGGTGACGGCGGCTTCCATTTCTTCAACATCGAGCAGTACCTGTTGACATCGTTCCAGATAAGACGTGCCGACATCGGTTAAATTTAAGCTACGGGTGGTGCGGTTGAATAAGCGGGTGCCTAAACTGCCTTCCAACTGCATGATATGTTTGGTCGCCATTGCTCTGGAAATACCCAGTTCACTGGCACCTCCTGCAAAACTGCCCGCTTTGGCGACGCGCACAAAAACGGACATACTGGTTAGTTTATCCACCGTTAATGACTCATTGTGAATGTAAATACTGGGCTGTTATTCATGTTTATTGCCTTTATTAACAGATGTAAATGACAGGAACGTTATGGTCTTGGTCATTTTAAAAAAAATTATTAATATTTTATGTATGGTTATTGCCCTTAACACCAATAAATGCTAGGGCTGTAGCTATTGTTTCTTTTAAGGAAACAATTCATTCATTAATTTGCGTATTGTATCCAAAAAATATGCCTGTATAGTAAGCACATACTTAATGAAAAAACAACTTTTGGGTGACAATCATGACTGACTTAAACAAAGATATTCTTATTGGATTGCTGTTCATTGTCGGAATTTGGAGTTTCATTTCCGGGCAGTTCATTATTTCAACAGTGTTATTTGCGAGTGCGGCTATTTATAGCAATATCGTAATGAGAGCAAAGCGTAACAGCTAAGCTTTTAAAGTTTTTTACTTCCTCCTAGTGTTATGACTACAAGCAGAATCTCCTCATTAGAACCTGCTTGATTTTTTGCCTCCTGATACGGATGTTTCAGGAGGTTTTTTTTGCCCTGCGCTTAGTCAATTCTACGCTGTTTCCACAGCAAATCACCAATTTCACATTGCGGCTTGAACCCCGCTACCGCTTGCTGTAACACCACACGCATTTGGTCAAAATTATCATTTTTAGTTGCCAGTTCCAGAGCTTTCAGCATTTGTTCCAGCTCAGACCACGCAATCATGGTTTCTTCTGCACGCATAATGCGCGGATGGCTGGTTTTAGACACGTTATCGCCTATCAGCAATTCTTCATAGAGTTTTTCGCCTGCGCGTAAGCCCGTGAATTGAATTTCTATATCGCCATTAGGGTGCGCGTCATCTTTTATTTGCAAGCCGCTTAAGTGAATCATGCGCTTGGCTAAATCAACGATACGAATCGGCTCGCCCATATCCAGCACGAATACATCGCCACCTTGCCCCATTGCACCCGCCTGAATCACCAGCTGCGAGGCTTCGGGAATGGTCATAAAATAACGAATAATGCGTTTATCGGTGACAGTGACAGGGCCTCCGTTGGCGATTTGCTCACGAAACAAGGGAACGACTGAGCCTGAAGACCCTAATACATTACCAAAGCGCACCATGGTGAAACGGGTTTTGTGTGCAGTATCGGCATTATTACTCAATGCTTGCAAAATCAGTTCGGCAAAGCGTTTGGTCGCCCCCATGGTATTGGTCGGGCGCACCGCTTTGTCGGTGGAAATAAGCACAAAGGTTTCCACACCTGTCTCAATAGCCGCCTGTGCAGTGTGCAGTGTGCCGAGAATATTGTTCCACACGGCTTCGGCGGGGTTTTTTTCCACCATCGGGACGTGTTTATAAGCGGCGGCGTGATAAATAGTTTGTACACCAAAGGCTTTGCAGACCTTTTCCACGCGAAGCGCATTGGTGACTGAACCTAATACGGGCAGCACAGTGATGTTGCGTTGTTGTAATTCTTTTTCTATAGCGTACAGCGCGAATTCATTTTGTTCAAATAAGACCAGTTTACGCGGTTGCAATTGCAGAATCTGCCGACACAGTTCCGAACCGATAGAGCCGCCCGCGCCTGTCACCATGACGACTTTATTGGTGACATTGGCTTGCAGCAATGCGGTGACGGGTTCAACAGAATCGCGTCCGAGCAGGTCGGCAATATCCACTTCCTGAAGAGTATCAAAGGTGACTTTGCCTTGTGCAATATCGGACACGCTGGGCATTGACAGCACATGAACCGCATACGGTTCTAATAACTCAATAATTTCACGAATCCTGACGCGATTAGCTGATGGCATAGCCAACAGTACGTTGGCAACGTGGTGATGCTCCATCAGATAATTTAACGACTCAAGAGGGCAAATTTTAATGCCGTTGATTTTTTGTTTGTGCAGTAACGGATTGTCATCAATAAAGGCAACGGTTTTGAACTCGCCGCCATGCACCAAAGCCGAAGCCAGTTGCACACCCGCACTGCCCGCGCCGTAAATGACGACATTTTTTTTATCGCGTTCCGTGTCATCGCCGTCGTCACTGACACGGTAATACACATCATCCAGCCACCAGCGGACAAAAAAACGACTGCCGCTCACCAATACAATAATTAACAGCCAATTCAGCAGGGACACAGTGCGCGGCACACCTTTAATACCCGATTCATAAAGAATAAAGGCAAAAATGATGGAGTACAGCGTGGTTGCCTGAATAATCGTCCATAAGGCGCGTATTTCAATATAGCGAATAATGGCACGATACAAACCCAGACGAATGAAAATAGGCACAGCAATCACTGGCGCGACGGCAAATAAAATCCATTCATCGCCTTTGGGAAGATACCAATCGCTCCAGCGCAAGGAAAACGCCGCCCACAGGGCAAACAGGGTAAACACACTGTCGGCACTGATAAGAATGACGGCTTTGATCCGCCGTGATAGCCCGACAAACCAAGTGCGTAACGGTAACGCAATCATTCTGCCAACCCTGCTTTAAAATGTACGGCTAATAACCAGAGCGGCAAGTAGGCGATGATAAGCCCTAAGAAACTATTGAGATGACCCAAGCCGACCCACAACGCGATGGGTAATAACCAGCAAGTATTAATAGCGGCAACCGCTAAGGTGACGGTTTTGTGTGATGAATAGTGCCGTGAGGCGAATTGATAAGCGTGTGAACGGTGCGCTTCATAGACTTTTTCACCGCGTAAAAATCGCCGTATTAGTGTCCATGTGGCATCCACGATAAACACACCCAGTAAAATCAACCAGCTGTAAAACAATTGCGGCGACTGATGCGCGGCTTGCAGGGAAAATAGCCCTAAGGTAATGCCTAAAAAACCACTGCCTGCATCACCCATGAAAATCTTGGCAGGTGGAAAATTCCACAGTAAAAAGCCCGCGACCGCCATCATTAATAAAATTAATCCGTCGCGTTGACCTGCCATTTCAGTTCCGAATACCAACAACAAGACACCTCCCGCACACACACTTATCGCCTCAATACTCGCCAGTCCGTCGATACCGTCCATAAAATTGTACAAATTCAACAGCCATACCAAATAAAATGCCGCTAACACATAGCCTAGCGTGGTGAACTCTATACCGAATAATGATAACGCCGGCAAACCCAGCCAGAATAATCCCCACGCCGCGCCGATAAAATGCGCCAATAATCGCCAGCGGGCGGGAATATGTTGATGATCGTCGATAAAACCGACCACTGCTATCCACGCACCCGCGCCTAAAAATGCCCATAATGCCGCACTGCTCAATAGCTCACATTGAAATAATATAAGGTTGCTCAGCAGAAAAACAACCACGATAGCCACACCGCCGCCGCGTGGTGTCGGCAAACTGTGCGAGCTTCGGGCGTTGGGAATATCAAGCAGACTGGCGGCGAGCGCGTAACGACGCAACAGCCCTGTGAATGCGATGGACGCAAGCAAAGCAAGTAGAAAAATCCAGATAAGTGTCGGCACTATAATGATGACCTGTAAGAATGGGCTGTTTTTTGTAATGCTTCGGTGACAGTGACGGGCGGAGTCCAGTGTAATAGCTGACGGGTTTTGCTGATGTCCAGTTGCAGCGAGCCGCACAAGCGTTGCGCTACCGCGCCTTTGCCCAGCAAACTGGCACCGAATTGTAACAGCCACGCAGGGATGGGTAATAAACGCGCTGATTTCCCCAGTGCATTTGCCATGCGGCGCAATAATTCGCTGGTGGATAAATCTTCACCGTCACTGACTAAAAATGTTTGATTCGCAGCGGCAGGGTGGCTAATGCAGGTGATGATTAAATCAACCAGATTATCCAAAGCAACCAGACTGCGCTGATTAGCAATCGCCCCCAGCGGCAGCGGAATGCCTTTATGCAGCCAACGCATCATGCTGCGGAAATTGGCTTTTACACCCGCGCCATACACTAACGGCGGACGAATAATCACCACTTCCATACCCGTATCACCCGCTAACTGGCGTAGAGCATCTTCGGCTTCGCGTTTGGAAATGCCGTAAGCATCCATCGGCTGAGGTTCATCATCGGCATGAAATGGCTGTCCCAATGCGGTACTTTCACCGTTCACTTTAATGGAGCTGATAAACACAAAACGTTGTACACCAGCCTGCGCGGCTTGTTTAGCCAGATTGAGCGACCCATTGACGTTGACGTTACGAAATTCCGCCAGTGGATCTGCACTGTGGTCGTTCATAACGTGAACCCGTGCGGCAAGATGTACCACCACATCGACACCTTGTAAGGCTGTCGTCCAGTCGGTAGTGCTGTCGATGCTATCAATCAGTACCGTTTCGGTATGGTCAACTAAGGCTTGCGCAGAACGTACCGCGCCTTTTACAAAAAAATGGGGCGCGGCGGTGGTACATAATTGCGCGCCAACAAAGCCGTTTGCGCCTGTGATTAAGAGAGTGGATGTCAAATTAACGACCTGCTAACAGTTCAGAATAGAAACATTTTAACTCAGCATACAGTTTATCTGCCGAAAAATACTGTTCCACACGTTGCTGAGCCGCGCTGCCCATGGTTGTTAGCTGTGATGGGTTTTCTAAAAATGACAGCATCGCTGTTGTGAGTTGGTCTATATCACCTGCGGGAAATAAAATGCCTGTCACGTTATCATCCACCGCATCCACCAGTCCGACAATGTGTGAACCGATGGTCGGTACGCCAAGTGCCGCCGCATCAATCACGATAGTACCGAAGCCTTCGCGATAACTGGGCAAACACAGTACGTCAGTGATGGCTAAAAATAATTCATGATTATCGACTTTATCCAGACTCAGCACGTTATTAAACAGCACTGGCGTGTCTATTTTTATCTGCTCAAGCTGCCCTTCGGATTCATCGGGGCCGATAAATAATAGCCGACTGTGTGGATAGTGCGTGGTTACTTTGGCAAAGGCGGTAATGACATCCAGCGCACCTTTGTCGCGGCTTTTTCGGGCGATAAAGGCAAAGACAAAATGTTGTTTGGTGATGCCTAAGGAGTCGGCTAATTCTTGAGCCGCTTGTTCCATTTTGCTTAGGTCAAAGCGCGTTAAATCCACACCTGATAATGAACCATTGCCCAACACAGGCAAGGCTTTACCGTGTACAGCGAGTTGATTGTCATATAAAAACTGCGATTGTGACGGGCTATCGGTCAAGCACACGGTGTTTAACTGAATAATCAATTGGTCGATGGCGTACAGAAATCGCCACGCTTTGGATTGTTTGGTCGCCCACACTTGCCCTGTAAAAGTATGTAATCGAATCGGTACACGACAGATAAAGCCTGCTAACGCCGTCAACAAGCCCGCTTTGGGCATAATGGAATGGACAATATCAGGCTGATAACGGATAAAAAAACGGCACAATTTATACAGCGATACTAAATCTGCCAACGGATTGATTTTTCGATGCAAATCAATATCGACCCATTTTACATCGGGGTAGGTGTCCTGATAAATGGACACACCTTGCCCGACCACGCACACTTCAAAATCGGAGCCGATGCGTTTCAGGGTATTACCCAAATGCCACGGCACGACATAAGACGCAGTAACAACGCGCACCACTTTTATTTTTTTATCGCCCATATCGCACCAGTTCGCTCATGCCTTCTGCCATAGATACCGTGTGGCGATAGCCTAATTCAGCTTCGATACGCGCGGTTTGATAATGATGCCGATAGGTCAAGGCATCCACACGCGACGAACGCAACGGAAAACGCGGCAGATAATCGCCTAAACGCGCGACGAACCTGATTAAGGATTCAGGGCATCTTTTGTACGGGCAGGGGATGTTCAACGCGGCGGCGATAATGGCGACAAATGCTTCAATTGTGCAGGTATCCGACACGATATAAGTGCGCTCATTAGCGGGCAAGGTTGCCGTACCGCACAATAGCAATGCGTCGATGACGTTATCGACATGAATATAATTAACCGTTGCCCCACGTTGACCGACAAAAAAGAACAGCCCGCGTTTAATCATATTAATCAGTTGGAATAAGGATTGATTGGGCATATCCACGCCGTACACATTGGAGGGGCGTAATACCACGCCGTATAACTGTTGTGCATTCATTGCCGTATAGACCAGCTCATCAGCGGCGGCTTTGGAAATTTCATACGCATTCATCGGCTGAATCGGAGTGTCTTCATTGACATTGTGTGCGGGTTTGCTGCCATAAACGCCTGTACTGCTGAGTTGCACCCAGCGTTTTACCTGACCCGTTGCCGCTGTTAATAAGTTGTGCGTACCTAGCACATTGGTAGTGTGCATTTTGGCGGCATCGTGCAGTTCAGCCGCACAGTGATACAACACATCCACACCCTGTACCAGAGGACGCAAGCTATCCATCGCTGATAAATCGCCGATAATAGCCGTCGCACCCGCAATGCTTTGTTCAGGTGTCTGGCGCGTTAAATAACGCACCTCATCACCCCGCGCAATGTGCCGTGCAATCAGGCGTTTACCTATAAACCCCGTGCCTCCTGTAACAGCAATAATCACCTGTATCCTCCAAAATAATCATTCATTGTGATTAATCACGACTGCCCGTCGTTAAATCAAATTCGATTCATTAAAATAACCAGCCGCAAGATAACATTATCCACTGGTTTTTGCCGCCATACCGCAGGCGAAAATGCCAAGCGTAGTCGATACCAGAATGACGATTTTGCCTTGCACAGTGTGGCAAGTAATTCGCGCTCCGCAGGTGGCATTCGGTCGGCAAACAGCTCGTAAAAAGTTTCCGCTTGTTCGCTAATCCATAGCCGCGCGTTAAATAGCCGTGCAACTTTACGTTTCAACACGCCGAGATGATTGGTTGCCGCGCCAATCACATTGCCACCGTGCTGACGGTATTTAATCAGCGCGGTATCATCAAAAATAATGTCACCAAAACAGGAAATGACCAGATAACACCACCAATCATGCACATACACATGACTGGGCAAGGTTTGCTGGCACAATAAATCAATCGCCTTACGATTTAATACCATCGTACAACCGACGGCAATATTTTCCACCAAGGCATTACCGAAGCCTATTTTTCTCGGTGTGGCACTGAGTTCCAGCGATTGTAACTGTTCGTCAACAATATCCAGACGCGAACAATACAACGCAGGGCGATTTGTTGCGCTGGATAATAACGCTACCGCGCGTGCAATTTTATCCGCTTGCCAGACATCATCCTGATCGCAAAATGCCACATAAGCGGTGTCCGTGCCTGCCGCATGGCGCAAAAGTGCAAAAAAACTGCCCGTCGCGCCTAAATTATGATGTTCTGCAAGCTGTTCAATCGCGCCTTGTGCGCATTCAGCCGCCAATAAATCGCGCGTGGCATCGCTTGAGCCATCATCACGCACCAGAATTTTAACGTCAGGGTAGGTCTGTGCATACAGACTATCCAGCTGTTGTTGCAGAAATTGACTGCCATTGTAAGTGGACATTAAAACCGTCACCTGATTGGCGGCACATACGTCGGCTGTCATGGATAAAGCGTTCCTGTGTTGAGATTTATAAAAGTTTAAAAACGTGACTGGTCTGTATACTTTTAGCCAGTCTGCCGCTCATGATAATGCGAAACGGTTGTGACAAGAAAAAACGTATCATGCTGGCAAAATGCCAGCGCAGATAGCGCAGATTATGATGGCTGGTGCGTTGAGCTTGGTGAATCACTTTGCTTTTTGGTGATAAACAGACTTTATAACCGCGTAATGTTAAACGTGCGCATAAATCGACATCTTCATAATATAAAAAATAACGGTCATCAAAACCATGAATCGCAGCAAACATTTCCCGCGAGAATAACATAAACATACCACCGACCCAGTCAGGAAACAGCAATTGGTCGTTGACCACATAATCGCTATTTTTACAGCGTCCTAAGGCTTTACAAAGAATAATCAGCGGCGTTGGAAAGCGGCGTACACTGTCTTCCATGATGCCTTTTTCATTCAAAATCAGCGGGGCAATTACCCCTACAAAGGGGTCGTGCAACCCCGCCAGTAAAATGGTAAAGGGGTCATCATGCAAACGAATATCTGGATTCATCACGCAGAAAAATGCCCCTGTTGCCTGAGTAAAGGCCTGATTATGATTTGCCGCAAACCCCAGTGGTTTTGGATTATGAATAATTTTTATCGGAAAGCCGAATTCATCCAATGCAAAGGGTAAAGCCTCATCTACATTAAGGGTGAGGATTAATTCAAATGTCGAAACATGACAATATTGAGTTAAATCATGCAATAACAAGCTAACTAAATTGATTTGCCCATGACTGACTACCGAAATAGAAATGTTGGGCGTGTGAGGTGGTACTGCTATTTTTTCCATCGTAACCATCCCCAATAAATCACCAAGCGGCGAACGAATTTAAGTAAGGAATACCCGCTTAAGGCGAAGTATTGCGCCAGATTAATATAATTTTTTTCATAGAGCCGCTGATAATCTTTCAGTTCTCCTTGCTCCATTGACCAAAGTTGCGCACTTAAGCCATTCATACCAAAAGGGCTTTTGTACATTGCAGCCAAGTCAGCCGAAAGTTTAGTTACTCGATTTCCGCTATAAACAATGTCCAGCCATAATCCATAATCTTCCATATATCGCTGATTCTGTGCGAAACGCTGACGAATATCTCGGTGTACCATAGCCGAAGTAGGCGCGAATTTATTCGATAGTAGCCATAACCATTTGGGGATATTCCATTCTTCCCACGTCTGCACCTGCCAATCAGGAGGAGTCACGCTGCGGGTAATAAATCTGTGCTGATGACCACACAAAATAACCTCTGGATGCGCATTCATATAAGCTGTTTGGATTTCAATTTTTTGTGGATGCCACGCATCATCTGCGTCTAAAAAAGCAATATAAGGCTGAGTTGCCTCTGCCCATCCCGCGTTACGCGCATTCGCCGCACCTTGGTTTACGGGTAACGCAATAATTTTTATCCAATCCAGATAGCGTTCAGCCAAGGCTTGCAGTACGGCTAACGTATCGTCACCACTATTATCTTCCACCAAAATGACTTCAGCAGGTTTTTGCGTTTGCGCAACAATCGAAGCAATCGCTCGTTTTATTGTCGTTGCACAACGAAAGCAGGGAATGACCACACTAACGGGAGCTGCTGTACTTAATGTCGGGTAAGAATTATTCATGTTGGCGCGTTGTTTGAGCTAACAAAGAAAGGGTAGTGTTTATAAATGAGCAAAATTAATGCCAATGACTTGTATTCACCAGCATTTTAGGTTGATGCCATAAAAATTATTGGGATTTTATCGTTTTGTAAATGTCGATGGCTTGTTGGGTTAATGCGGTGCTGTCTAATCGGTCTAATGCCGTTTGCCAGTTTATTGCCGCCGCACGATTGACCAGCTCATCATCTGTCAGAGCTTTGCGTATCCACATAGCAACAATTTCTGGATTATCAACGGGTACAATCGCACCGCTCACACCGTGTTCTATCCATTCATCGGCACACGATGTGCAGGTTTGAACAGGAAATGAACCCATAGCCATTGCTTCCAGCATTGCATTGCTCAGACCATCACTTAAACTTAGGGCAATAGAGAGTCGTGCGACTTCATGCACCGCTAAAATGTCGGCATGAGGCGAATTATTGGGTATTATTTTCGTAGGAATGCCTGTTTTCTGGGTGAATAAATGCGCCGCCTTAATAACATTGGGGGTCGCGGAATAGATAATAATCTGATACCCCTGTAATTCATCAAGACACAGTTCCAATGCCTGTAATGCGACTAACGCTCTGCCTACCCAATGCTGGTAGCCTTTCAGGGCGATAACGTTACGTTTTGAGGGGGGGATCGCATGACGCTGATGCGCTAAACTGGCTAAATCAAAGCCGCCCGTGGCAGGTAATATGGGTAATACCGTTTTGTTAAAACCAAACGCTGTTGCCAATTGTTTATCACGCTGACATTCGCAAAAAAAATAATCGCACTGACTGAGTACCTGACGAATTTTCTCTTTATGTGCCGCAAACCGCCCAAACCAATAAATATCACTTCCCCAGATAGTCATTATCCACGAGGGAAAATCGGTTAGGTGTTTTTTGGCGTTAAGCGTGAGATAGCCTGCTGCCTGTATTTCCATTGCATGAACAATATCAGGTTGTAGACGCTGGATTAATGTCGCCAACTGTCTACCCCGCCAAGCCAGCAGCAGGTTATTAGCGCACCGCCGCAATACAATGCTAATCAGTCTTTCCAGCCAAAATGTTATATTCGCTTGATGCGGACAGGTATCGGTCAAGTATTGTTTATGCCAGCCATAATGCACCGTGATATTGGTGAGTTTAGGATGCACTGGAGTGACGATGCTGGGAAATAGGTGCAGTTCATAACCTTGTTCGTGTAACTGAGCAACCCATCGTGCAGTATGTACGCTGTAAGGTAACGCCACGAACAAAATAGTTTTTGCGTCAGTCATTGTTTTTTAGCCGATAACATTGGATTTTTTGTATATATGCCCGCCAGCGGCTATTGGGTTTAAGTCGTAACACCGTGACCAGATAAAATTTTATCCGTGTTTTCAGCGCGTAGCCGTTACCGAAACGTTTGTATAACCGACTCCAGCGAGCAACTACGCTTATATCACTGCCCGCAGCCCGCAAATAAGAGTGCGTCAGGTAATCTAACGCCGTATCACGCGCTTCATTGTCAGTGTGTTCCAGTAAGGCGGTAAATGCCAAATCAACGTGATCCATGTTGGGTAAAGTAAAAACAGAGTCGCGTAATGCCAAGACTGCTTCAATCCATGCGGGTTGTATAGAGGTAATCTGAGTTGCTAACTGTTGCCACGCCTGCCGCCGTATCACTCGGCTTAATGCCTGTTGCGGCTGAGTTGCATGACTGGAAATTTGTGCGGAATGCTGGCGATACCGTAACAGTACCTCTGGCATATTGGTCATTTTCCACTGCGCACAGGTGGCGCGTTGCCAGACCTCATAATCCTCGGCGTATTCAAACGGCGCGGCATAACGCAATTGTTGGATGAGTGCGGTTTTCATCATCACAGTGGGATTGGCAAACGGTGACATAAATAATAATTCGGTTTTTATGGCGGCATCTGATTGGGGATGTTTGAGAATATGCGAATTATCCATACCAAAAAACTGCGCCCAACCGCCGCAGACATCGGCATCAGTTTGTGCCAGCCATTGTAACTGCCGTTCAAAGCGGTGCGGTAAAGCAATATCATCGGCATCCATACGCGCTGACCATTCGCCCCGCGCTAAATCAACGGCTTCATTGATAGTAGACACGATACCTTTGTGTTCTCGTGTCACAAGACGAATGCGCGCATCTTGTGCCTGATAGCGTTGTAGCACAGCTAAGGTGTCATCGGTTGAACCATCATCAATGATGATTAATTCAAAATCAGTAAACGTCTGTGCCAGAATAGATTCGATTGCCTCTGCTACATAACGCGCAGCATTGTAGACGGGTAATTGTACGGAAATAAGCGGTATTTTATTCATAAGCTGATCCATTCTTGCGGTAGTAAATCGCTGATATTGTTATCAATTGCAAACCATTTTTTCGGTGCGATAACTATTTTAGTGGGGCTGGGATTCAACCACGCTCCCCACCAGCTGAACGAGCTGTTTGCAATAATGTGATGTTGGCACAGGCTCATCAGGCGCATATCGTTATAACTGTCTATGCCTTGATTATGTGAGATGTACTGGCAGGAAGATAGAGGTAAATTCGCCTTGACCCATTCTATATCATCGGAAAAAACGAAAAAAGTCGGCTGTTCAACCCGTTGGCTCATAGCGAGTACAGCGGCTTGATAATACGCCAATGAGCATAAGCCATGAACCGCATTGGCAGCAGGATTTTGTACATAATCACCACGGCGCACATGGATGCTGACCGCATTAACCTGACTGATTTGTTGTGCGAGGTCGGCATTTTTTTCGCTGAAAGGTTGTTTAAAAGCGAAATCTGTACGGATAAGCTCGGCAATAGCCTGAAAATAACGTTCGGATTGCCAATAACCAAACAAATAAGCGGATGAGGGCAATTGTTGAATACCTGCCCAATAGTTAAAATGCGGCTCAACAATAAAATGCCGATTGCGCAATATCGCCCAGTGCGGATAAGTCAGGCGGGTTTTAATGCGTTTATTCGCCTGCCAGCCTAACACGTTTTGTATCTCTGCCTTACTGGCTGTGCTGATAGCTCCATTAAATACCCGTGTTAATTCAAAACCCTGATGTAAAGGGTAATCTGCAAAATCGGCAATATCCAATAACAAAGGTTGCTGATGCGCAATAGCTAACGCACGCCCTGCTGCATACTGAAACATTTGATTGCCCAAACCGCCTATGATATGGCTGATTATCATTAGTGATTAACTCAGTTGTTGTTTGCGAAAGGTGAAAATACCCAGTGCATAGCGCGAGCGGGCAAGCACAGCACAATCCTGTTCTGGATGACTGGATTGCGTCAGTATCCCCGCTTGCACCCACGCAAATGCCTCCAGTAACAGGCCATTCATGTCAGCTAAGCGCAGAATTTCATGCGGATCAAAAACGCGGTGCGCATTGAATTCTACTCGTGCTTGCCCGATGGGTACGGATAGATAAAATACGCCTTGTGATTGTAAAAGATGAATTATATTTTGCAGCCCTGTTTCATGACCGAATACCGAGATTGCATCCCCATAACGCCCCAGACCAAAATGTTCTAAAGCGTGCAAACAAGACAGCGAGTCACAGTAATTTTCGGGTAATAATGACGGATTCATCAAGTCCGCTTGCTGAAAAACAACATTTGGAATGTCAGCAGTAATAGGGCGAATATCAAACACTTCAATCGCTCTGAAACTGGCGATATGTGCCACGAAACCATCCACTCTTGAACCTATATCAACGTGTTTTTTAGGATTGGCGTGAAAAATTTGCTGGGCAACATATAAATCCTGCCAGAAGTATTCATCATGAGTGCCGCCTTCTTCATGCCAATCATGCAGACAAGGGCGAATCTCCATATTCCCTTTATAAGCCGAACTGAATTGTATCAGGTGACGAATATAGGTCGGCAATCCAGCGATGCCGCTCACCAATACTTTAATATCAATTCCAAATTGACTGCTGAATATCCAGTAGTATTTTAATAATGTTGTTTTTATCACAGGATTCTTCTTGTTAGTAACGCAGGTGAACATAACCATGCCGCGCCTGCCATTAAACCACTGCTCACCACGATGCTGGCAAATTCCGTTATTTCAGTAACTTCTGCGGGTAGTAAAAATGCGCACACTTTACCGACTAACAGAGCGGCAACGGTTGATAGCACTAAGTGTTTATACCACTGCCATTTCTCAGAGGAAAGTAAACGCCAATACAGAAAATGCACACCTATCAAGATATAACCCGCATTGAGTATCAGCCATATCCATGCAGCTCCTATTGCACCATAATGCAAGGTCGCCCAAATCATAGAGGGAACTAAGAAGATAACGGCGACCAAATTGAGATACACGGAAAATTTTGTCCAGCCATACGCCACACTCAGCAAATAAGGCATATTCATAAAACCATTCAACAGCGTGCCGATGCCGAGCAAGGTTAATAACGGTGTGACATTTTCCGTTAGCAGCGGGTTATTTGTCCACAGCAATAATAATCTGCCGCCGAACAACACTAATGTCAGGGCGGCGGGAATCACTAACACATTGATTAGTTGCGCACCTTGATGATAAATTTTTATCAGCGCAGTTGTATTATGTTGCGTTGCCAATTCAGTAAAGCGTGGCAAATACGCCTGAGTAATGGGTAAGATAAACTGATACAGCGTTCCCGCCACAATGCTTGCCAAGGTGTAATAACCGAACAATTCTAAACTTAACAGCCGTGACAAAATGATTTTATCTACCTGAGTTAATAATAACGACAGAAATGTGGTCAACATCATCCCGCCTGCAAATCGCCCAACCGCTTGCAATTGTGGTAAAGAAAATTGTGCAGGTTGAGGGCTGGCAGGTAAATGTCTGTAAGTGACAGCAATGAATGTCACTATGGTGATGGTCGATATTATGCCCTGCCAGAAAAAAAAGCATTCAATCGTGGGTGCAATCCACAGTAATACCAACACCACACCGCCTGAGCGCAGGGTGGCTAATACTGCGCCTGCTATATTCAACCAGACCTGTTGTTGTAAGCCGATAATCGCACTGCGGTATAGCCCTTCAACAAAGCGTAAGGCAATGACCAACCCCATAACGGTGATTGCTTGTGCCAATTCAGCAGGGGCTATTTTTTCGGTTTGCAACCAGTGACTTGCCAGCCATGTTGCCGATAAACTCAATCCTGCATAGAGCAGCACGGCTAAGCTAACGGCGATGATTTCTAAAGTACGCAATAAATCACGGATAGATTGTTCCGTATGTTTTCCTGCGGTATAGCGTGCCATTTCGCGACTTAAAGTGGGTGTCATACCCATATCCAGCAACGCAAGCCATGCTTGCAGCATAATAAATATGCCGATAAGTCCGTAAGCCTCCATGCCTAAGTATTTGATATAAAGCGGCACAAATACTAAACCCATGATCGCTGTCCATGCTTGTCCTAGATAATTGGCGATGACATTTTTTTTTAGCGACATGGGAATGATGTTTGGTTTGCACCACAGCGGGAGGGAGTTATCAACAGCGCATTACCACGCATCGCTTGATGTGTGTTTAAGCACGTCATAAACCGCGCGTATTCCCTCAGCTAACTCAATGTTATGCTGCCAGCCCAAAGCGTGTAATTTACTGACATCCATCAATTTACGCGGTGTGCCGTCGGGTTTTGTGGCATCAAAGCGCAGTTCGCCGCTGTAGCCGACAATGTCTTTTATCAACAAGGCGAGGTCTTTGATGCTGATGTCTTCCCCTGTGCCGATATTGATTAGCTCCGCTTCATCATAAGTCTGCATCAGATAAAAACACGCTTCGGCTAAATCATCGACGTGTAAAAATTCGCGTTTCGGTGTGCCTGAACCCCAGATTTCCACGGCGGGGGCATTGTCGATTTTCGCGGTGTGAAATTTACGCAACAGGGCAGGGAGAACGTGGGAGTTGTTCAGGTCGTAATGGTCGTTAGTGCCGTATAAATTGGTGGGCATGACAGAGATAAAATGACAACCGTATTGGCTACGGTAGGCTTCACAGAGTTTTATACCTGCAATTTTGGCAATTGCGTAGGGTTCGTTGGTCGGTTCTAACAAACCTGTCAGTAAATAATCTTCTTTCAGCGGTTGCGGGGCGAGTTTTGGATAAATGCACGATGAGCCGAGAAACAACAGTTTCGTGACCTTATTCATATAGGCACTGTGAATCACGTTGGTTTCTATCATCAAATTCTGATAGATAAAGTCGGCGCGGTAGGTATTATTCGCCTGTATGCCGCCGACTTTAGCCGCCGCTAAAAATACATAATCAGGCTGTTCCTCAGCAAAAAAATCGGCGACCGCTTGTTGATTGGTCAAATCCAGTTCAGCAGAGGTGCGCAGTACTAGCCGCTGATAACCTTCGGCGTGTAATTTTCTGACCAATGCAGAACCGACCATGCCGCGATGCCCTGCAACATAGATTTTGGCGGTTTTATTCATTGTAATCATAGACACCGAAGCCGTGCTGTTTGACCAGCTCATCACGTTCGGCCGATTTAAAATCTTCGCGTACCATTTCAGCCACCAATTCAGCAAAGCTGATTTTCGGAATCCAGCCGAGTTTGGTTTTGGCTTTGCTGGGATCGCCCAATAAGGTCTCCACTTCGGTCGGGCGAAAATAACGCGGTTCAACTTGGACGATACATTTACCAGCGGCATCATAGCCTTTTTCGGCTATGCCTTGTCCTTCCCAGCGGATATTTATCTCCAGTTCCTGTGCGGCAAACTCAATAAATTGGCGCACGCTGTATTGTGTGCCTGAGGCGATGACAAAATCTTCGGGTTGGTCTTGTTGCAACATCAGCCATTGCGCTTCGACATAATCTTTCGCGTGTCCCCAGTCACGCAGAGCATCCAAATTGCCCAGATATAAACAGTCTTGCAAGCCCAGTTTGATACGCGCCAATGCGCGGGTGATTTTACGGGTCACAAAGGTTTCACCACGCACGGGCGATTCATGATTGAACAAAATACCGTTACAGGCAAACATCCCGTACGCTTCGCGGTAATTGACGGTAATCCAGTAAGCGTACAATTTAGCGACCGCATAGGGTGAGCGCGGATAAAACGGCGTGGTTTCGGTTTGCGGGGTTTCTTGTACCAGTCCGTATAATTCGGAAGTGGATGCCTGATAAAAGCGGGTTTTCTTTTCCAGCCCTAAAATGCGTATCGCTTCAAGGATGCGCAACGTGCCGATGGCATCGGAATTGGCGGTGTATTCAGGCACTTCAAACGACACGGCAACATGACTTTGCGCGGCGAGATTATAAATTTCGTCGGGCTGGGTTTGTTGAATAATGCGGATCAGATTGGACGAGTCGGTTAAATCGCCGTGATGCAGAAAAAAGCGCACATCCTCTTCATGCAGGTCGCGGTATAAATGGTCGATACGCGCGGTGTTGAACAGCGACGAACGCCGTTTGAGACCATGCACGATATAGCCTTGTTCTAATAAAAACTCAGCCAGATAAGAGCCGTCCTGACCAGTAATGCCCGTGATGAGCGCGACTTTTTGCGGATTATTCATTAACGGACTCGTTTCAAATAACCATCGGGGGCGACAGTGATTAATAATTTATTGTGAATGCTGGTATCTATTGCAAATTCATCGTGAGTTTTTAAATATTCCCACACCGCTGTTTTAGGATTATTGCCTTGTCCCCACGGACGGTCTGGATACAAATCATCTGGCATATCTTCAATCAGGGTATCAAACACCACGCAATAACTACCCACGCTGGTTAATGGCGCGTAGGCTTCCAGTTCTGCCAGCGCATGAGCGTGGGTGTGGTTAGAGTCCAAACACACTAATACGCGCTGTTTACCTTGGGCTTTGGCGACCACTTGAGCAATGATGTCATCGGCAATACTGGAGCCTTCAATCATACTGATACGTTTAGACAGCGGGTGCGCTTCGATAGCCGCACGGTTGTGGGCGCGGATGTCGATGTCGATACCCAATACTTCGCCTTCATGACCTGTGCAACTGGCAATCAATTCCAATATAGACGCTGAGAAAATCAGTGATCCACCGTGAGCGATACCCGTTTCAATGATTAAATCAGGCTGCACTTGCCAGATGATTTCCTGCATTGCCACTATATCTTGCGGATATTGAATAATAGGGCGACCTAACCACGAAAAATTATAAGAATATTTGGGAGCTACCGAAGCCTGCATAAATTCATCAGCTCGCGCTTTTAATGTCTCATCTTGACCGATGGCGGCGATACGTTGTTGTACTTCTTGTTCAAAGTTCACGGTGATAGACCTGTAGGTAATAAATGGATGGTTAGAAAGCGATGATATTGAGGTTTTTTTACCCCAAAACGCCAGTGGTTCATAATCTGGGTAGGGATAATAGCCTAGGTTTAGTTGCAACTCGCTGTTTTTTTCATGCAGCCAGTGTTCAACCAAACGGCGTACTGAGATGGGCTGACCTGAGCAGATGTTTACCGTTTCGCTTGCGTGTTGGTTCATTGCCAGTTGCACTACTTGCTGGGCGGCAATTTCGACGGGTAAAAAATCGCGCAATTGTTCGCCGCCTGACATATTAAACATTTTATCACCGCGAGCGATTGCCTGTTGCAGTTGCGTATACAGTGAAGTTGGAGCTTGTCCCGCACCGTATAAATAAAACAACCGCGCCCACGTTAATTTAAACGGGTGCGTGGTTTGTAAAAATTGCAGTTGCTGATGTAATGCGGCTTTGGCGTAAGCGTAGGGGTTGGCAGGTTGTGGTAATAAATCGGCGGATAACGCGCCCGAACGCATTCCGTATTCAAAACACGTTCCTGCGACCACCACCGCAGGTAAACCCTCGGTAATCAGCTGTTTAAGAAACGCATACTGTTTAGGAAGTTCGGTTTCAAAATGATGCAGGGATTTATAATTGGGCAAACCGTCCCACGCTAAATGAATCAGTACATCGGGACAGCCCAGTTGTTGCCAAGCGTTATTATCAGGCTGGGCAATATCCATCAGCACTGTGCGCACAGACTCATCTAAAACCGACGCATGACGCACCACCGCGACAATCTCCGCGTCGGTCGCTTGTAGCGCGTTGATAACATGGCGACCAATAAACCCCGTCGCACCTGTAACAGCGATTTTCATGACTTATTCAATCGTCAAATAAGGCACGGCGGTGACAAACTGTCCGCCCCAGTCACGAATATACGCCAGTTGCGCGGTGATTTCGGTGCGTAAATTCCACGGCAAAATCACCACATAATCAGGCTTGGTGTGTTGCAGCTGGATTTCATCGACGATGGGAATGCGGCTGGCAGGTAAAAATTTGTGCTGTTTGGCAGGATTGCGGTCAACGACATAAGGCAATAAATCAGGACGCACGCCTGCATAATTTAACAGCGTGTTGCCTTTTGCCGCCGCGCCGTAAGCGGCAACGCTTTTGCCCTCGCGTTTTGCAGTGATTAAAAAGCGGACAAAATCATCTTTTACTTTATCGGCATGGGCTTGAAAGCCGCTGTAAAACGCAGGTGTGGTGATACCTGCTTCGGTTTCTTGTGCCAATAATCGCGCCACATTTTCGCTGATAGCGCGTTCGCCTACATCACTGCGTTGCGCATACACGCGCAAACTGCCGCCGTGGGTGCTGAGTGCTTCGACATCAAATACTTGCAAGCCGTTATCGGCAAAAATGCGTTGTACGGCAGTTAGCGACAGGTAGGAATAATGCTCGTGATAAATAGTGTCAAACTGATTATCAGCAACCAAACGCAATAAATGCGGAAATTCAAAGGTGGCAACGCCTGCGGGTTTTAACAACAATGCAAAACCACTGACAAAATCATTAATATCAGGAACGTGTGCCAGTACATTATTGGCGGCGGTTACATCGGCGGCTTTGCCTTGTGCGACTAGGGTTTGCGCGAGTGCTACGCCGAAAAAATCTTCCACAATGTCTATGCCTTTGGCACGCGCCGCATTGGCGGTGCTGGTGGTCGGTTCTATGCCTAGGCAATGGATGCCGCGATCTTTAACGTATTGCAATAAATAACCGTCATTTGCCGCGACTTCAATCACCAGTGCATCAGCAGATAACGCGAAGCGGTTAATCATGCTGTCCACATAGTGTTCCGCGTGTGCCAGCCAACTGCTGGAAAATGAACTGAAATACGCATAATCAGCGGCAAATAATTCATCTGCGTTGGCGTAATCTTCGGTTTGTACCAGCCAGCATTCGGTGCAGACCAAGACGCGCAATGGATAATGTTTTTCAGGTGTGGCTAAACTGGATAACGTTAAATAGGCATTGGAGGGCGGCGCAGCACCTAAATCAATAAACGATAAACTTAATTCACTGTGGCAGTGGCGGCATTTCATCTTGTTCCTGCTGGTCTGAAATAGGGGTAACAATGGCAACGATACGCGAGTATCGTTATACTTTACGGTAACCTCCTCGTTCACGAGGAGGAATAATTCACCGACCTCTATCCGTCTGTGGATGTCATTTGACGGATGAGGTTGGGTGTGGATTGAAACATAATGCGATTCCCTGAAAATCTGAACTGATAAAAGGATGATTCTGGTCGCGGGGCGATAAATCAATAATGGGTAATCGCCACGCGATATTTAAACGCGGGTCGCTGACCTGTAAACCGCATTCGGCTTCTGGATGATACGCGGCGGTATGCAGATAGAGTAACTCACAATCAGGCGTTAAGGCTTGAAAACCGTGCGCGAAACCTTCGGGTATCAATAAACTTTTGCGATTGTCCGCGCTCAGTATTTCGCCGTGCCAGTGCAAAAAGGTTGGTGAATCGCGGCGTAAATCCACCGCAATATCCCATATTTCACCGTGTAAACAGCTGACAATTTTTGTTTCCGCGTGGGGCGGCAGTTGGAAATGCAAGCCGCGCACTGCGCCTTGTTGCTTGGTCAGGGTGTGATTCATTTGCGCGATGGGTTTGGCTACGCCCGCATCACGAAATTCCTCCGCACAATAAAAGCGCGATAAAAAGCCGCGAGCATCGCTGATAAGTTGTCGTTGCACAAGCTGCAAACCTGCCAATGGCGTGGGAATAAACTCAAATTTTACCATGGGTATAATCGTCAATTTGTGCCAAGGTGATTGCCTGCATATCTTGTCCAGCACGCCACGCTTCATGCCACGCGATGGTTTTTTGCAAGGCGGTGGCTAGTCGCCAGCGCGGTTGCCACGGTAAACGATGCTTTGCCTTACTACTGTCCAGCGTCAAATAATGCGCTTCGTGGGCTTGGGGTGTGCTGTCGCGTTGCCAGTGTAAATCAGGGCGGTGTTCGGAGAGTTGTTCCACTATCCAGCGCACAGAACGAGCATCTTCATGCAGTGGGCCGAAATTCCATGCTTCGGCGAATGCCGCACCGTCGGTGTACAAGCGTTCCGCCAAGCGCAAATAACCTGATAACGGCTCTAAAACGTGTTGCCACGGGCGGGTGGCTTCGGGAGAGCGAATGGTTAATGATTGTTGGGTATCGAGGGCGCGTAAAAAATCGGGGATTAATCTATCAATCGCCCAGTCACCACCGCCGATGACATTGCCTGCTCTGGCACTGGCGAGAGCGACACCTGCGCTGTGTAAAAACGATTGCCGATACGCGGCAGTGACTAATTCCGCACAGCCTTTGCTGCTGGAATAGGGATCAAAACCGCCCATGGCTTCATTTTCACGGTAGCCCCAGTGCCATTCGCGATTTTCATAGCATTTGTCGGTGGTGACATTGACCACCGCTTTGACGCTGGGTGTGGCGCGAACGGCTTCCAATAAATGCACTGTGCCCATGACATTAACGCTATAGGTTTCTATCGGTTGGGCGTAAGAATAACGCACCAGAGCTTGCGCGGCTAAGTGCAGCACGATGTCGGGCTGTGCGGCTTGCATGGCGTTTTTAAGCTGTTCGGCATCACGAATATCGCCGATGATGTGTTGCACCAAGCCTCGTTCAACGTTCGCAACGGTAAAAAAATTGGGTTCGGTGGGTGGCGATAGCGCGTAGCCTGTGACTTTCGCGCCCATGGCCTGCAACCATAAGGCTAACCAACCGCCTTTAAAGCCTGTGTGTCCTGTTAAGAATACTCGTTTGTCTTGCCAAAAATCGTGATTCACTACCATATTTTCCACGGTGCTTTGCCGCTGTCCCATAAGGCTTCGAGATGATTCTTATCGCGTAAAGTATCCATCGGTTGCCAGAAACCCTGATGTGCATAGGCGCGTAATTCGTCAAGGGCTGCAAGCTGCATTAACGGCTCGCTTTCCCACGGGGTGTCATCAGCGGCAATCAGGTCGATACAGCGCGGCGATAACACAAAAAAGCCGCCGTTAATCCAGCCGCCGTCACCTTGGGGTTTTTCAATAAAACCGCGCACACTATCACCGTCCAGATGTAACGCGCCATAACGACCAGGCGGTTGTACGGCGGTAATGGTGGCGAGTTTGCCGTGTTGTTGATGAAACGCCAGTTGCGCACTGACATCAATATCGGCAACGCCATCGCCGTAAGTAAAACAAAAAGCGTCTTCGTCCTGCACATAATGCGCGACCCGTTTTAAGCGTCCGCCTGTCAGGGTGTCATCCCCTGTATCCACCAGCGTGACGCGCCACGGTTCGGCATGACGCTCATGCACTTCCATTTTATTGTGCTGCATATCAAAGGTGACATCGGAACTGTGCAGAAAATAATTGGCGAAATACTCTTTAATCACATAGCCCTTGTAGCCGCAGCAAATAATAAAGTCGTTGATGCCGTGCGCGGAGTAGGTTTTGAGAATATGCCACAGTATCGGTTTGCCGCCGATTTCTACCATCGGTTTGGGGCGCGTGGAGGTTTCTTCGCTGATTCGCGTCCCTAACCCGCCCGCGAGTATGATTGCTTTCATTCGGTAATCTGCCAAAAAGAAGGATTTAGGATAAGAGCGTGTCCCATGTTGTGGGCGATTATAACCAGTATTAATGGCTAACACTAGGCGATACAAGGGAAGCCAGCGTTTTACGGCATACCCCATTCAATTAAGTGATTACTGATTTAACGGGAAAAAAGAAGCATCGAAGCCTTGTTCAATCGCTTTAGACAAGACCACGATGCTTTTGAGGGTGACGGGGGTAAGTCGCTGTGTAAATTTTGTATCAATGCACTCCAGAACGGACTGCACCTGAGAATAGACGCGACACATTCACCTTAAGATTTATCTTTCAGATGTTCGACATTGACGGTATCCCAGACCGATTCAATAAAATCGGTGGTCATTTCGGGCATTCCGTCTTGAATCCAGCGCACGATGACGTTGGCGATATTGGGATAAGTAATCTGTACGCCATGTTGGTTATGTAACCAATGTTCAATGACGGCAGAATCCAGATTGTAGGTGGAATGACCGTAGCCCAATTGTGCCAAAGCCGCCCCATTAGCAAGCTGTTCCATTTGCCCGTGTATCGGCTTGGCGAGAATTTTTTTGCCTAATTGCAAACATTCACTGGCAAGCTCAAACCCTGAGTTACTGATAACACCTTCGCAATCAATCAGATTTTTCTGGAAGCCGTCGCGTGACAACGGGTAGATGATAACGTGATCAAAAGTAGAGGTGACCGTTTCAGGTGTGTAAAAGTGAAAGCTAAAGTCAGTAAACGGGGCTAATAACTGGACAACATCTTCGGGATCTTCAAACGGCAGATACACCACGATTTTATTTTTAATCGCGGGCAGGGCGGTTTTAGTTTCAATAATGGGCGGCAAAATGGGTTGCCCGAAATGATGCCAATGCAAGCCGATACTTTTTTCAGCGGGGGCAAAATATTTCAGTACCAGTTCGGCAACGGGGTCGGCGTGTTCTCTGGGTACTTTGTATTTGAACGCATATTGATGCCCGATAGCCAATGACAGTTTTTTCTGTTTTCGAGCAGCCCATGAGGTGACAGGTTCAAAGTCGCTGATGACTAAATCATAACCGCTTAAATCAAGGCTGTTAATGTCCTTGATAAGTTGCAGCGGCTGGGCTTCAGTCGCGGTTTTTAAAAAATTAATGTTGCCTTTATGAATGCTGAATGTCAGACCTGTGCGTAGTTGATAGTCCTTGAAAATCTCCATATCAAAATATTTTTCTGCGGGTCTGCCGCTGAATTGAAACGTGACATCCATCCCTGCCGCGTAAAGCTCCTTTGCCATGACTCGTGCGCGAGTGATATGACCATTGCCCGTACCTTGTACACCGTAAAAAATTTTCATAAGCCCAACAATTGTAAACTGAATAAAGCCGTACTAACTCCCAACACAGCACCCATCAAGGTATCGGTTGGAAAATGTACCCCTAAAATAACGCGCGAAAAGCCGATTGTCGTCGCCCACAGATACAGTAAGACAATCAGTGATACGTCTGTGAACGACTGAGAAAAATAACTGATTAAGGTCGCCATCATAAAAGCGGCGGAGGTGTGACCTGAGGGAAAGCTGAATTTGTCAGAGGGAATAATGGCACTGACAAAATTGTCCAACGCCGCCGCAGGGCGATTGCGTTTGAAACTGTTTTTTAATACAAAATACAGCGGGCGTTCGAGGAGAAAAGCCAGCAAAATGGCGTGTAAAAACGGGCTGTCAATACCTTGGTATTTAGCCAGCAGTACCGCTAATAACACATATAACGGGCCATCGGCTGTTTTAGAGAGTGTGCGGGCGATTTTGGTTAATGAAGCGTTTATTTTGACATTGAGCAGCCAAGTAAACAGTGATACATCGTATTTGTGTATGGAATAAAGCAGTTTCATTTTTTATCCTCCGGTCATCGCCAGCAACTATCGACCGCGACCTGTTGCCGTCGTGAAAATCATTGATTTTCGGTTGTTATTATTGAATTGTTTTTGCTAAAGAGTAGTGTGCTGGTGTGACAAAAAGATGAAACTTTGTTGACGTTTTTGTGACAGTTGCAGATTGAGAAAAAAGTGTTGATATGGTTCGACAGGTGGCGGATATTCATTGCTAATTGTATGAAAAACAGTTAAAACTACTCTCATACAGTGAGCAGTCAGGTACTGACTGGAATGAACTTTTTCTACAAAATATCGACCAGAAAGGTTACAGTATGCCGATTAACGGTTGCTGATAATTGGATGAATAATCAAAAGAAACAACTTATTTGCTGAGTGTATTCATTGAATTCCGTACTATCAGAGATAGTTTTCGGAATTTTTTTCAGCGTTATTTTGACGAGTGGTCTGGTCTCATTTGGTTTCCTGTGATGTGCAGGGTAAACGGTGATGCAACATGGAATCGTACCGCTCTTTACTCGGTGAATATATTACCGAGAATTGAATAAAAAAAGGTATATCATGCGAGCATTACTATTAATTTTAAAAATTGTTATTGCAACATCGTTGCTTACGCAGCCGCTTGAATCTTGGGCAAGTGCCAGTAAGATAGACAGCGCGAAAAAAGGCGTGCGCAAAAATGTGTCGCGGGACGCGGGCAATGTGTGGGAGCGTATTCGTTTCGGAATGCAAATTCCTGTATTTAGTGCATTACCGCCCACATCTGCACAAACTTTGCCAGTAAATACAGGTAAATTGCAAAAAACTACACTGATTAAAACGACTCTGATACCGACATCAACGCTCAGTCATGATGAATTGACCCGCACCAAGCTCAACGAACCAACGAGCGTAGACGATAAGCGTAAAAATAAATCCCGCCTTTCTGCCGATATACAAAAACAGATTGTCGATTACGTCAACGATAAATCGCCAAGCTCTGCCGCCGCTGTACCTGCAACCCGTATTCGTACGCAAATTCAATTTCATCCGCGAACAGACAAACTGGATGCCAATGCACAGGCTGAAAAATCCGAGACCAATGCGCTGATTGAAAAAGCCGTTAAGCGCACCCCGCTGATTGTAAAAACAGTGGCAACCATTACCACACAAACAATAAACGTAAAATCAGGGCAGGCAACCCCCGCTGACCCCGCGCAGATTAAAGATGCCCACGCATTGGCTAATGAGCGCATCAACAAGCAAATCGCGTGGTATTCGCAACGCCCCAGCTATTTGCAAGAAGTTGCCGAACGCGCCCGACCCTATCTTTATCACATCGTCAGCGGACTCAGTGCCAGTCATTTACCCGCTGAATTAGCCTTATTACCCATCGTTGAAAGTGCGTATCAACCCACCGCAGAATCCCCTAAAAGTGCGGCAGGGTTGTGGCAGTTTATGCCCAGTACAGGGCTGGATTTTGATTTAGCCCAAAGTGAACGTTATGACGGCAGACTGGATATTGAAGCCTCCACCGAAGCGGCTATTCGCTATCTGTCATTTTTAAAACGGCATTTTAATGGCGACTGGTTATTAGCATTAGCCGCCTATAACTGCGGCTTGGGTAGAGTCGATGATGCCATCAGCAGCAACCGTGCCAACGGCTTGCCGACCGATTACTGGTCATTGCATCTTCCCGAAGAAACACAGGATTATGTGCCGCGTTTTCTGGCGTTATCCAGTATTTTTGCCAATCCTAAAACCTATGGCTTAAAACTGCCAGCCGTTAAAAATGAACCCTATTTTGTCAAAGTCAAAGTCGATAGACGTTTTGATATTGATTACCTGTCGAAAAAACAACTGACCGTGATTGCCGAACTGGCAAATCTCAGTTATGAACAGTTCGTGCAGCTTAATCCAGGTTATTTAAAGCCGACATTAGAAACTGATGAGCCGTTTACCTTATTAATGCCCGCCAGTAATGCCAAACAACTGCACCAGCATCTCAATTATGTAGAGCGGTTTATTGCTGAACCCAGCATTGCAAACGCACCTTTACAGGAAAGAGCGCAGGCAGATGACGCGCATAATAATCTACCGATGGCAGTAGCCGCATCATTGCCGAATAAATTACCGCAATTTACCAGTCCGATGTTATCGCTTAAACTCAATACGCCGCAAACCACGCCGCGTATCACCAACCAGCCTGTGCTGACCACGTTCCAGCCTATCACACTGAGTGCGTTACCATCAGCAAGCACCCTACTATGATTTGCACAGTCTGAGTCTTGGAGAATTTCCACTGCACTATAATGTGAATGGATAAACGCCCGTGTTTCATGGATAATGCGCCACTATTCAATTGATTTTTTAACTGACACAGTGTAGCAATGAAACAAACGATAGAGACTCTTATTCTGCAAGCCGTTGACACCCTTAAAGCCAACGGCGACCTCGATATAAACACCCTGCCAGCGGTCACGATAGAGCGTAGCCGCGATGCCCAGCATGGTGATTTTGCTACTAATTTGGCTCTTATATTAGCCAAAACCGCTAAAACCAACCCACGACAACTGGCTGAAAAAATTCTCGCGGCGTTACCTGCACACGATGCAGTGACTAAAGTGGAATTGGCAGGGCCAGGTTTTATCAATTTCTTCATCAATCCCGCCGCGCAATACGCCATTATCAACACCATTCATGAACAGGGGCGTGATTTTGGCTTAAGCACCATCGGCGCGGGTAAAAAAGTACAAGTCGAATTTGTATCCGCCAATCCCACAGGCCCGCTTCATGTCGGACATGGACGTGGCGCGGCGTATGGTTCAGTGGTTGCGGATTTATTACAAGCCGCAGGTTTTGACGTTGAGCGTGAATATTATGTCAATGATGCAGGTCGGCAAATGGATATTCTGGCGACCAGCGTATGGCTACGTTATTTAGAAGAATGCGGCGAAGTGTTTGTATTTCCAAGTAATGGCTATCGTGGCGATTATGTGCGCGATATTGCGGCTAAAATTCATAAAAACTCCGCCACTGCGTATCATCAGCCTATCGCGGCGGTACTGGACAATATACCCGCCGATGAACCCCAAGGCGGCGATAAAGAACTGCATATTGACGCACTGATAGACCGCGCAAAAACTTTGCTGGGACTGGAAAACTACCGCGCAGTATTTCAAGTCGGTCTGCATGATATTCTGGAAGACATTAAAGCCGATTTAAGCGAGTTTGGCGTAAATTATCAGCATTGGTTTTCTGAACAGCAATTAGTTGATGACGGTTCGGTGGAAAAAGCCCTGAATCGCTTGCGTGATGGCGGACATCTGTACGAAAAAGACGGCGCGACGTGGTTTGCATCCAGCGAATTAGGCGATGAAAAAGACCGCGTAGTGGTGCGTGAAAACGGGCAGTATACTTATTTTGCCTCCGATATAGCCTATCATCATCATAAACTGGAACGCGGTTTCGACCAGTTAATTGATGTCTGGGGTGCGGATCATCACGGTTATATTCCGCGTGTGCGTGCGGCTATGCGTGCGTTAGGTGCGGATGACTCTAAGCTAACGGTATTGTTAGTGCAGTTTGCGACCTTATGGCGTGACGGTGTGAAACAGCAAATGGGCACTCGTTCAGGTAATTTCATCACCTTACGGCAATTGCGCAATGAAGTCGGTAAAGATGCGGCACGGTTTTTTTATGCCATGCGTCGTTCTGAACAACACATGGATTTTGACTTAAATCTAGCTGTATCAAAAACCAATGAAAACCCCGTGTTTTATGTGCAGTACGCGTATGCCAGAGTGTGCAGCGTGTTGCGGCAACTGGATGAAAAAGGTTTTCAACGGAATTTACAACTCGGTATGGATAATTTAACCTTGCTAAGCGCGGAACATGAAATTGCTTTATTAGGTACGTTAGCCCGTTATGCAGAGGCTCTGGAAAAAGCCGCGTTGCAACACGAACCGCATTTGTTAATCAACTATCTGCGTGATTTGGCGCATGAGTTTCATACTTACTATAATGCACACCAATTTTTGGTGGAAGATGCGCCGTTGCGTGATGCCCGTTTAAATCTGGTGTGCGCCGTCAAACAAGTCTTGGCAAATGGTTTGGGCTTGTTAAATATCACTACTCCTGAAACTATGTGACATGGCAAAAGACTATAAGCACAGAATAAGCGGCAAAAACACCTTGAAATTACAGGATTTCGATCCTGTAAAAAGTTTGAGCGTGTGGAAATGGATGCTAGTGACTGCCTTGGCTATCTTGGCGGTGGTTCTGATTGTTTATGTGAGCGGTATAGGCTTGAAAGATGTAACACCTGACCCGATTGCGCAAGTGATACCCAAGCCTGTTGACCCTGAAAAAAAGCCTGAACCCGACGCGATAAAGCCACCTGAGCAACCAAAACCCGTGCAGTTTGATTTTTATACCATTTTGCCTGAAAAAGAAGCGGTTGTTCCCGAATATGAAATTAAAACCCGTACCCGTGAAGAACGCTTAGGGCAAGCGAAAGCAACCAATTACATTATGCAGGCAGGTTCTTTTACCTCGGCTAAAGATGCTGAAAAAATGCAGGCAAGACTCGCGGCAATGGGTATTGAATCCAATATCCAACGCGCAAAAGTCGGTACGACAATATGGTATCGCATCAAAATAGGCCCCTTTGAACAGATAGCCAGTGTTAATACGCTCAATGCCCGCTTAAAACAAAGCGGCATTGACGCGCTGGTGACTGAAAGCGGTAAATAATGCCTGAAAATCTATAGTAGGCAACCGTGTCGCACCGACTAATCCACGCTAACAATATCCATTACTCGCACTCATCATCCTGTTTATTTGTCCATCACACTATGAAAAATTATTCGCTATTGTTATTACTTATTGCGTTGACAGGCTGCGGTCAAGTTGGACCGCTGTATATGCCTAACGACCCCAACCCGCCTATCACCGTACCTAAGGAACAACCTGAACCCAAAGCAGACAACACCCAAAAAACGTCACCCGCCACCCAATCCGAACCTGAAAAAACCAAATAATAGTCATGGATTACTTTAATTACCGCAACAACGAACTGTTTGCCGAAGAGGTAGCAGTTGCCGACATCGTTTATAAATACGGCAGCCCTTGCTACATCTATTCCAAAGCCACGCTGGAAAGACACTGGCGGGCGTTTGATTCCGCTTTTGGCGAGCAGGCGCATTTAATCTGCTATGCCGTCAAAGCCAACTCCAATATCGGCTTGCTCAATGTACTGGCACGTTTAGGTTCTGGGTTTGATATTGTTTCCTTAGGCGAATTGCAACGGGTACTTGCGGCGGGTGGTGATGCGAAAAAAATCGTGTTTTCAGGTGTGGGCAAACGGGAAGATGAAATTTTAGCAGCGTTAAAAATCGGTATCGCCTGTTTTAATATCGAAGTCAGCGACGAACTCGACCGCATTAACGCACTCGCCGAACAATTAGGCGTAATCGCGCCCGTGTCGTTTCGCGTTAATCCCGATGTAGACGCTAAAACCCATCCGTACATTTCCACAGGCTTAAAAGAAAATAAATTCGGTATTGATATTAACGAAGCGGTCAATGAATACCGCCGCGCCGCCGCCATGCCGCATATTAAAGTGGTCGGTATAGACTGTCATATCGGCTCACAACTCACCGAAACGCGCCCGTTTTTAGATGCGCTGGATAAAATTCTGGCATTGGTTGCAAGGCTGCAAGCCGAGGGTATTGAATTAGCGCATTTAGATTTAGGCGGCGGCTTAGGTATTTGCTACAAAGACGAACAACCGCCCGAACCTGCCGAATATATTCAAGCGATATTAGCAAAACTCGGGCAGAATAATTTTAAAATTCTGTTAGAACCAGGTCGTGCGATTGTCGGCAATGCAGGGATTTTAGTCACCCAAGTGGAATACCTGAAACCCACCGCACATAAAAACTTTGCTATTGTCGATGCCGCAATGAATGACCTGATGCGCCCTGCGTTATACAGCGCGTGGCAGGATATTATTCCCGTTAATCAGCATAGTAACGCCACAGCGCAACACTGGGACATCGTAGGGCCTGTGTGTGAAACTGGCGATTTTCTGGGTAAAGACCGCGTATTGCAACTCAGTCAGGGCGATTTATTGGCGATACGTTCCGCTGGCGCGTATGGGTTCAGTATGAGTTCCAATTACAACTCCAGACCGCGCGCTGCTGAAGTCATGGTCGATGGCACGCAGGTTCATTTGATTCGAGAACGCGAAACCATCCCGCAATTATGGGCAGGCGAACATTTGTTACCGTAAGGAACAATCATGAGCAAACAAAAATTATCATTACAAGAGCAGTTGTTAAAATCGGGTTTGGTCAGTGCTGCGCAAGCCAAAACCGCGAAAACCAATAAGAACAAACAAGTGCAGCAACAGCGCAAAAATAACGTGGTCGTGAATGATGATGCCAAAGAACTGGCACAAAAAGCACGCGCTGAACAACTGGCAAGAGACGTAGAGCTTAATCAGCAACGTCAGCAACAAGAACTGAAAAAACAGCTGCTTGCGCAAGTCAAACAGCTGATTGAACAAAACAAACTCGCCAGAGATGAAGACGGTGTTGCTTATCGGTTCACCGACGACAACAAAGTTAAAACCTTGTATGTTGCAGAAACCATGCGCGTACAACTCATTAGCGGGCAGTTGGCGATTGTCAAATCAGGCAAAAGCTATGAAGTTGTCACCGCCGACATCGCCAAAAAAATCAGCGAACGTGATGCGGGCAGTGTGCTGGTACACAATGAACCTGCGGCAAGCGTTGTCCCAGCAGACGACCCTTACGCGGGCTATGCCGTACCCGATGATTTAATGTGGTAACTAAATATACTTTTATCAGAAGTACAACATCGGTTTTGTACTTTATTCCAACACACAGCAGAAAATAATCACCATGTCTTACGATATAACGCACTGTTGGGGCGGAAACTGCCCCTTACAAGATACTTGTTTACGCCGCACTGCCGCCATTGGCGGTAGACAGGATTTTTTTGGCAGCTCTCCGTTCAATAAAATAACCGGTGATTGTGAGCATTATTGGGACGACAGACCTTCCGAAGAAAAAATCAGCCAATTAGCTTATCAGCTCTGGGAACACAGCGGTTGCCAGCACGGTAACGCGGTGGCTCATTGGTTGGCAGCACGGCAGCAACTCATTGAAAACTTAAGAAATTCATAATGTCTGAATTTATTGTGCTTATTTAACCCCTCTTTTTAAGTCTGTCTGCCAGCATATTGGCTCATGACAACACCCCCTGCCATCTATTTATTAATGGGTATTTTTTATACCCATTTTATACCCGTTAATACCCCATTTTAAATCGTTGTTCTTTCTATTCTCTTAGTCGAAAATAGTAACGCGATGGGATAGTTTACCCACCGTTTTTGTCGTTGTACTCAACATTCACGCTGAATACGTCCAGATCGGGCAAACTTGTTGATGAGTAACACAATTATAACCTTGGCGATTTGTATTTTTTGTGGCAGACATAATGTGACATTATGCAAAAATACACATAGGTAACATCATGAAAAAAGAAATCTTTAATATATGTAATCAATTGGCAGAACAAGGTATTAAACCTACTCTTGTGCGGGTGCGAAATGAATTGGGCGGGGGAAGTTTTTCAACAATTAACCCTTTTTTGAGGCAGTGGAAAGAAGACAGAAGGCTAAACGATACTCAGGAAATAAGTGATTTGCGTAATGAAATAGCTATTATAGGTCAAAAAGCCACGACTTTGATGTGGAAAACGGCTGATGATTATTGCACTAAAATTAAAACAGACCTGCAAGATGAGCTGACAGCCTTACAAATAAAAGCCGTCAAAGCAGATGCGACTATTAGCATATTACGAATGGAGCTGGAGGAGGTATACAGGCAAAAAGCCGCATTGGAAAGAATATTAGCTGCTCACCAATCCATCAGTAAACAACCGGCAACCAAGCAACAAAGAATGACCGATAATTATAAAAAAACAACAATGGTATAAAACAAAATCCGGGGCGTTAAGCTGTGGACTGCATTTCAAAAATAAGAATAAGTAGTTAAACATAAATTTTTCTGTGTACGCTGGAATCCAAACTCATGAGTTTGGACTCCAGCTTGGCACACAATACCGAAGAACGTTTGTTGTGTTACTTAACATCCCT
>JAURYI010000111.1 GCA_030654015.1 Methylococcales bacterium
ACCACCTTATTCGCCTGACCTTAATCCAATTGAAAAAAAATGGGCGCAAGCTAAAGCAATCCGCCGACAAAAAAGATGTTCTGTCGATGAGCTTTTCAAACAGTGCTTTTAATAATCAGTTTATTGGCGGCTGGCTATATATATCAGGCGTTAAGTATTAACTAAGAAATAAGCAAAAATTATGCCGTCTATGAGTACGTCACTATTTAAACGACTTACCTTTTAGTTACACCGAAAATAAACTGCGCGATATAACCCAGTGACTGCGGTATATCACTTATTTTTGTTTAAAACCCTATTGAATATCAGTTTTTTCTAATATAAACTCTTAGCATTGTTCCATGTTGGAATAAGTCATCAAGAAGACGATTTTGTCTGAGGAGCTGTTATGTCTACGCATTATTCCCGTCGTCGTTTTTTAACCCATTCCAGTGTGGGTTTACTGGCTTTTGCAGGCTTGCCGCGTGTCTTGCAGGCTATGGAAGGTATGCACGGAATGCCGAAACTCAGCCCTAATAAAGCCTCACCTAATTTTAAGCCTGATGTTGAATTTGAACTGTTTTGTAAACCCGACTGGGTGTCGATTTTACAAGGCAAAAAAACGTGGGTGCAAAAATATTCCGCGCGGTTATTACAAGGCCCGAAAGACACGCTTACTGATATAGCAGGTTCGTATCTTGGCCCGATTATCCGCTTGAAAAAAGGGCAGAAAGTCCGTATTCATTTACATAATGAACTCATTCAACCCACCGTCACGCACTGGCACGGTTTACACGTTCCTGCCGAGATGGACGGGCATCCGCAATACACGATAGAACCCAATGAAACCTTGGTGTATGAATTTGAAGTGCTGAACCGCGCGGGCATGAACATTTACCATCCGCACCCGCATGAACTCACCGCACGGCAGGTGTATCATGGTTTGGCAGGCACTATCATTGTCAACGATGACGAAGAAGCGGCGTTAGACTTGCCCTCAGGCGAATATGAAATCCCCATCGTGATACAAGACCGCCGTTTCGATGGCGACAATCAACTGGTGTACGCAGGACATATGCGCGACCGCATGATGGGCTATTACGGCGACCGCATACTGGTCAATGGTAAGCTGGATTTTCAATTGGATGTTGCCAGCCGTGCCTATCGTTTACGGGTGTTGAACGGTTCAACCGCCCGCATTTATAAACTGGCGTGGGATGATGGTACGCCCATTACCGTTATCGGTGTTGATGGTGGTTTGTTAGAAAAACCCGAAGTAAAACCTTATGTGATGCTTGCCCCTGGTGAACGTCTGGATGTCTGGGCAGATTTTAGCGGACGTAGCGAAGGCTCACAGCTGACTATGCGCAGTGCGGCGTTTTCAGGTGCGTTGCCGAAAATGGGCATGATGCACCACGGCGGCAGTTTGGCGATGGGCAGTGACTACCCTATTTTTACCGTCAAAGTTACCCGCATGGTCAGCGACAGTCCGAAGTTACCGACTCAGCTCAGTAAAATCAACTGGTATAACGTCAGCGATACCGCCAATCCGAATAAACCGATTCCTATCGCTATTTCCGAAGATCACATGGCAATGCTGCTTAATGGTCGCCCGTATAAATTCAACGATTTTCATGATTTTGAGCGCATTAAAGTCAATACCATTCAGCTCATGGAAATTTTCCACGCCCACGGTGGCGGTCATGGTGCGGCATCGCAAGAAGGCGGCGAGCATGGCGGCGGCATGGGTATGGGCATGATGCACCGAGGCGGCATGGGTATGATGGGTGGTGGTATGGGCGGCGGCATGATGGCTATGGCACATCCGATACATTTACACGGACAACAATTTCAAATAGTTAGTCGTAGCGTAAGTGCGGGAACAGAAGCTGATTATGCGACTGTCAGTGAAGGCTTTATCAACAGCGGCTTGAAAGATACTGTGCTGGTGATGCCTAATGAAACCGTGCGTATTATCAAACCGTTCCAAGACTTCAAAGGCTTATTCATGTATCACTGCCACAATCTGGAACATGAAGATATGGGCATGATGCGAGATTTTTCCGTGGAATAGTCGCGTAGGGTGGGCAAGGTTCTTTTGCCCACCTTTTATCCGTGAGCGGTGGGCAAAAAAGGCGTTGCCCACCCTACAACACTACAACTACATAGCTTATTCGCTTTCCAGCCAACGATACACCGTACCCGCCAAAAACGCGCCGACAATCGGTGCAACCCAAAACAGCCATAATTGTGAAATTGCCCAATCCCCTGCAAATAACGCCACAGCGGTACTACGCGCAGGATTTACAGACGTATTGGTGACAGGAATACTGATTAAATGAATCAGCGTTAAACCCAGACCAATGGCAATCGGTGCAAAACCTTGCGGAGCGCGTTTATCAGTCGCACCCAGAATGATGATTAAAAACATAAATGTCATCACAATTTCAGTCGTCAGGGCGGATACTAAACTATAACCACCAGGTGAATGTTCGCCATAACCATTCGAGGCAAAACCGCCGACTTCAAAGCCTGCTTTACCAGTCGCAATCAGATACAAAACAGCCGCACCCAGCAAACCGCCTGCGACTTGCGCCAGAATATAAAAGCCCAGTTCAGATGCAGGAAAACGTCCGCCTGACCACAAGCCAATCGACACCGCAGGATTCAAATGGCAACCTGAAATATGCCCAATCGCGAATGCCATTGTTAATACCGTCAAGCCAAATGCCAACGATACACCCGCAAAACCGATGCCCAGTTGTGGAAATGCCGCAGCAAGCACCGCACTACCGCACCCGCCTAATACCAACCAAAATGTGCCGATAAATTCAGCCGCTAATTTTTTTGATAATGTCATCATAAACCTCTCATTTCATTGTTAAAAGTTGTTATGCTGTGGTCTGACAGTGAGGCTAGGCGGGCGATGTAGCGTATAACTGAATTTCAAAACACCCATTGCTAACTTCAGTCCGACATATTTCAATCCACACCCAACCTTATTCGTCGAGTGATACCCACCGACGGATAGCGGTCGATGAAAAAGCAGTTAAACATAAGTTTTCAGGCATTAACCAAAGGCTTCAGTTTAATCCTATGCCAGAAAATTTTTATTTAGCTACTCATTGAATTTTACCTCAACTTTTCTGAGCGATTGACCATTTTTTGCACACGCCGACTTCAACGCGGTGCGGAAAATGCAGATGCCCCCAGTTTATAGTACAATTCAGCATTAAAATTCAGCGGGTAAAGACAATAATGACAGCCACTGTCGCCCCGTAAAACCGTTACTTGCACACTACTTAATGTTGGAGAACCAATGATGAAAATGATGGACGATAGAGATGGCGTTATTTGGATGGATGGTCAATGGGTTGAATGGCGGGAAGCCAAAGTCCATGTACTGACGCATACACTGCATTACGGTATGGGTGTGTTTGAAGGGATTCGAGCCTATAAAACCGAACAAGGCACGGCGATTTTCAGACTGCAAGATCATACCGACCGCCTGTTTCGCTCAGCGCAAATTATGAACATCAACATTCCGTTTACCAAAGAGGAACTGAATGTCGCCCATCAAGGCGCGATTGCAGAAAATGGTCTGGACAGTGCCTATATTCGCAGTATGTGTTTCTATGGCTCAGAAGGCATGGGCTTACGCGCAGACAATTTAAAAGTTCATGCTATGGTTGCCGCGTGGCCATGGGGTGCGTATTTAGGTCAGGAAAGTATCGAAAAAGGTATTCGTATCCGCACCTCATCGTACACCCGCAGTGCGGTCAACAGCACCATGTGCAAAGCCAAAGCCAACGGCAACTACATCAACTCCATGCTGGCATTGCAAGAAGCCCTCGCCAATGGTTACGATGAAGCCCTAATGCTGGATCAACAAGGTTTTGTCGCCGAAGGCAGTGCGGAAAATTTCTTTATCGTCCGCAACGGTAAAATTTACACCCCTGAAACCACCTCGGCATTAGAAGGCATCACCCGCGACACCGTCATCACCATCGCCAAAGAACAAGGCTTTGAAGTCATTGAAAAACGCATTACCCGTGATGATGTCTACGTCGCAGACGAAGCCTTCTTCACAGGTTCAGCCGCAGAAGTAACGCCTATCAGAGAATTAGACGGTCGCGTGATTGGTTGTGGTAGTCGTGGTGTAATTACCGAAAAATTACAGTCTTTGTATTTTGATTATGTTTACGGTCGTAGAGACGATCATGCGGAATGGTTGACCTACGTTAAATAAAACGTAGTGTCCACGAAAGACAAAAAAGACACGAAAAAGGATTAACCTCGTTCCTACGCGCCGCGTGGGAACGAGAGAAAAATATTAATTCAGGAGTCTAAGTAATGTACAAAATGCCCACCGAATTCGAAATACCTGATGAAGTACATCGCTTTCAAGACGATTGCGATAAGCTGGGAATGCTTTGTGATATGGATAATTGGTACATTACCGATGAATGGGCTAAACGATTCCAAACGCATTTGGAATGTTTACTGGCAGTTGCCGAAGCGGGCAATCCGTGGGCTCAATATAATGTGGGAAGCCTTTATATTCATGGTTATTTGTATAGCTCAGCAAAAGCCTATGAGGAACATTACGAGGAGGATGTAATTCAAGGCAGTTTATGGTTAGAAAAAGCGGCTCGCCAAGGTTTTATTGCCGCAGTAGATAATCTTGTCGTTATTGGGCTTGGAGAAGAAGCTAACCGACTTAGGTTAATATCAAACATGGTAGAGAAAAATCACCCCGAATATATTCAGAAATGGGAGGTAGACGAAAACATCCCTGTCATTCTGCCCTCATTCTTTGAAAAAGTATGGGGAATTGCGTATGGAAACAAAAGCTAACGATTCACTTGTTCATACGCGACTGGTCACTGCCATTAAGTTAAGCAGGAGTGCAAGCAAAGCTTGCACTCCTGCGTTACGCATAAATCCTGTTCCATTCACCCTTCGACAAGCTCAGGGCGAACGGAAAAATCCTTAACTTCATGGTATTGACGCAAGGCGTGGGAACGAGAGAAGCTGATTTAGTCCTGTGTTTTTTGTAATTTCTTTTGCACAACATGGACAATCATCGGCATGAACGACACAAACACAATACCCAGCACGATTTTTTCAAAATTCAATTTCACCCATTCGTTAGAACCTAAGAAATAACCTGCCACTGTTAAGC
>JAURYI010000114.1 GCA_030654015.1 Methylococcales bacterium
TATTTAGCCATCGTCATAGACCTCTACTCACGGCAAATCGTAGGCTGGTCTATGGCGGAACACATGAAAACCAGACTGGTTAATGATGCGTTACTCATGGCAATCTGGAAGCGAAAACCTAAAAAAGGCTTGCTGTGGCAGACCGATCGAGGCAGTCAATACGCCTCTGATAGCCATCGAAAACTGCTTAAACAACACGGCATTCAGCAAAGTATAGCTAAAGCAGTATAATTTGATTATTTATATTGCAATGACCTACTCAATAGATTTCCGCCAAAAAGTATTATCGGTAAAAGAACAAGAAAACCTCACAGGGGGCGGAAACGGCAGTGCGTTTTGGCATTGGCGTAGCCAGTATAACGCGCTGGAATAAGCAGGTAAAACCCTTGCGTACCCGAACCAAACCAGCAACAAAGCTTGATATGGAAGCTTTAAAGCAAGATGTAGACAACTACCCTGATGCCTATCAATATGAACGAGCCGCACGTCTTGGAGTCAGTCAACGAGCCATAGGTAATGCCTTGAAACGTTTAAAAATCAGTTATAAAAAAACACTGTCGCATCCGAAAGCAGACGAAAACGCACGGCGTATTTTTCAGGACAAGATAGAAGCCTATCAAACGAATAAGCAACCGATTGTTTATCTGGATGAAAGCGGCTTTGCCCACGATATGCCGCGCACACATGGCTACGCGCCTATCGGACAACGTTGCTTTGGTAAACACGATTGGCACGCCAGAGGTCGGACAAATGTCATTGGCGCGTTACTGGCAAGCACACTACTGACCGTGACGCTATTCACGGGCACTATCAACGCCGATGTATTTTTTGCCTGGCTTTCGCAAGATTTGTTACCCAAATTACCGCCAAATAGCGTTATCGTTATGGACAATGCCGCCTTTCACAAACGTGCCGATAGCCAACAACTCATCGAACAAGCAGGGCATCTAGTCGAATTTCTGCCTCCTTACTCACCTGATCTGAATCCTATTGAACATAAATGGGCGCAGTCCAAAGCTCTCCGAAGACAAAAGGCTTGCTCCATTGATGATTTATTTGCCCAAGTCTTTTAAATCATTTTATTGTGCTTCGGCTATATCACCTTCTTTAGAGCGTAACTACGCCGCTTAGGCATTCACATTGCTATGAGTGAGGTGGATATTGTCAGTATGGCAAGTGCAGCACTGAGAACCGTGCCTGATTCGTTAGTGTTTGATGGTGATGTGCGTGGTGGGATTAGGCAAAGCAATCAAGAAAAGCCGATTGTTTTAGTTGATGATCCTGATATGCCAGTTGAAGGAAGTGTTAGAGAATTAGTCCGCTATTTGCTGAATAAATATCGAGATTTGAAAGTTAAAAACAAGGCAACAGGAAATGAAATACGTTTTTATAGGGAGGGCGTTGAAAGCTCAGTAAAAAACAGAAATTTATTAGCTAAGCGTGTTTATGCAGTTTTGCCGCAATTATTGGCAGAGTCATCTTATGATGGTTATGCTGATAATACTAAGCAGGACAAGAAGCCGCATATTTTAGGTTATGAAACCTATAGCACGAAAGTGGAAATAGATGGGGCGGTTTATCCAGTAAAAATACTGGTAGATTTAGTGAAGAATAACGTTAGGGGGCGAGGTTACTATTACCATCAAGTAGAGGATATAACACTCGATGAACCAGTTGGATCTCCCCGGGCTCTTCTCAATAATGAAACTGAGACGGCTACCCCTGACTCATCGAATGCGGATGAAAATATAACACAAGACGGAAAGCCGCGCTATTCATTCGCAGGTGAAAACGCCCAAACAGCCGATAAATACCAACTTTCTACCGCTAAGGAACGCTTAGCCAATGGTGAAAATGCCGAACAGGTGCGCAAGGATACGGGATAGTTTAAGGGCGTTGATGGCAAGTTTAGGTTTGAGATTGATGATAGCGAAGCGAAGATATTACCAGCGCCTAATGATGGACGAGTTTCATTTAAGCTAAATACTATTTTAAAGCATGATGCTTTGTTTGCCGCTTATCCTGATTTAGGAAATATCTATGTATCAAAGTCAAAGAATGGAACTTATTTTTCCCCAGAATTAAACCACATAAAAATGGCTAACTATGAAAATAAGATAGCTAATTTTGATGACTACGAAAAAGAAAATAATGCCATTTATGCTTTAGCAGAAGAGCTTAATGAGAGGGGGTTGCTTAGCGAAGAAAAGGAGAGCGAGCTTGAGGCTATGCTTAGTAAGGTAGATGCTAAATATAATACTGATAGCACTGATATGTTTTTTGATAAGTCAGATTTGTTACACGAAATACAGCACGCTATTCAAGGACAAGAGGGGTTTGCGAGTGGTGGCAATGTAGAGCAGTTTCAGTTTGTTAAGCACGGGAATTTAGACGAAGAAAAAATGTATTTAGACCGAAAAGCTGAATTAGATAAAGAACTGATGAGCTATATGCTTGAGCTTCTCCCTATGAAAAAAAGTGGCGAGATAACAGCAGATGAGCTTAAATCAAGTATGGAAAAAAGGGCAAAAGAGCTAAATATTCCAGCTATTGAAGCTGCATTGAAGAATGGCAGAGATCCATTTCAAGCATACCAACGCCTTGCAGGTGAAATAGAATCACGCAATGTTGAAAAACGCCTAAACCTAACCGCCGAACAACGCCGCAACACGCCACCCTCACAAACGCAGGACATGCCCGACAGCGAGGCGATTGTAGTCTGGAATGGTACAGAAATGCACAGCGCACCTGCTAATGCGGGTAGTGGTATCAGGTATTCCTTTGCCCAAACCGCCACCGACTACTTCACAGGCAAGCCACGCAGAACTACCAGCCTGTCAGACATAGACACCATGCTAAACACGGGCAAACAGCCCACCGACAAACTAGGCTGGCAATATTACGCCGATTTAGCCGTGACTACTTTTACCGATTCAACCCGTCCGTTTGCCCGTTTTGTGCAAGATACCTTTGAGGCTGCACACGCCAGTAAATTACTGAGCGGTGCTGATCGTGCGCTAGGCATGAAGGCTGCGTATGAAAAAGAGGCGATGAATCTATTCGGCAGACCGATTGCGGACGGCATACGCGCTATCGTGAAAGCCACTAAGATGGATTACAAGACCGCCAAAGACTTGGCGGGCTATTGGATGAGTGCGAAGTACGCCATTGATGCGAATGATTGGTTAATGGAAAAAGACCAGCAGGCGATTGATGATCTTAATGCTGAGATTGCCAAGACTACCGATCCAGCCGAGCTAAAGATGCTCAATAAGCAGTTAGCCAAGGCAACCAATGAACAAGCTAAGCGTATTGCCGCTATCAATAACCCTGCGATTGTTGACCCTACCAAGCAAAAGCAGGAGGCGGGTTTGGCAGGTGGCTTTAACAATGTCACTGCCAAGGAATATATGGCAAAGATTGAGGCGAAGATTGCGTTAAGTCAGTTGGAAGCGGTCGCTAATCCTATCTATGATATGAATCAATGGAAGCTGAAGCGCGATATTGAAGACGGCAAAATCAGCCAAGCCACGGCGGATAAGTTCCCCAAGTACCGCCACTATGTGCCATTGACAGGCGACCCGCGTACTGATGACAGTGTGGACGATCATTTTGCTACGGGCAGTGTCAATCAGGCGAAAGATAAAGCTATCGGAGGGCGCACAGGTTCTATTGCCCAGAACGGCATTGATGCCAGCTTTGAACAGCTGGAAAAATCCGCGCGGTATCACGGCTGGAATGACTTCAAAACCGCCTTAACCGATGCTTATGAACAGCTGATTGCCGATAAGTTAGCGATGGGTATGAAGCAGAAAGATGCTGAACAGGCGGTATTTGATGAGTTCAGTATTAAACGCCGCGCCGAAACTGGCATGATGCCTGCGGGTGAGAATGATATTACCGTGCGCAAAGACGGCAAGGGCATGATTTACACTATTGGCAATCAGGCAGCAATGGAAGCTTTTTTCTAGCACTTTGTCCCTTTTTATACACATGATTTACACTATTGGCAATCAGGCAGCAATGGAAGCCTTGCGCAGTGTCAATACCGAGGATGTTCCCAGTATTTTAAAGCCGATTGCCTTTTTTACCCGCTTTCAAGCGCGGATGGTGACTCAGTTAATGCCGTTGTTTGCCCCTACCAATATGCTGCGCGACGTGGCGGAACGGAGCGAAAACATACGCACACGCAAGATTGCGGGCCATGCAGGTTTAGATATGAACAAGGTGGCGAATCAAGCCATAGGCGAATCGGCAAAACTGCTTATGAAATTAAAGCCTGTGATGATGGGCGTATTAGCCGAAAACACGCCACTTGCTAAGCTGTTTCCCGTCGATAATGCCAATGATGATGTCATTGCTTTGAAGCAGTTTTTAGCCTTGGGCGGTAGTTCGACTTACGGCGATATGCTCAGTGGTGACAGTAAATCACTGGCTGAAAAGTTGCGCAAAACTGGCACGATCAGCGATAAGGCAATGGAGGCTATTGAGCTATGGAATAACAGCTTTGAGCTGATCAGTGGCTTCTCTATCTATAAGTCGTTGGTAGCTAATGGCGTGGGCAATAAAGACGCAGCGACCGCTTCTTTGAATCTAATGAACTTTAGAAAGCGCGGCAAGGTGATGTCACCGCTACGCGCTTTGTATATGTTCGCCCAGCCCATTGCAACAGGCGGTCATCAAATGGCAATGACGCTCAGCACACGGCGCGGTCAGGTGAGGTATGCGGCTTATACCGTGGCGGCAATGGCGTTGTATGCCATGTTGCGCAGTGGTGATGACGATGACGAGCTGGGTATTAATAAAATGGATGAGCTAGGCAATTTCACCCTGTACCGTAACATCCCTATTCCTATGGGTAACGGGATGTATTTTAAAGTACCCGTCGGCTTCGGTATGCAGCAGCTGGCTTGGTCTCATGGTGTCAATGCTGTGCGCACGATGCTGGGTGACATGACCGCTGGCGAGGCAGTAGCGGAATCAGCTGCGCTGTGGGCGCGTTCGGCTATGCCTGTGTCGCCTGCTGAAACTTCCATGCTTAAAAATCCAATGGTATGGCTTGCACAGACGTTTAGCCCGCAAGTCGCCAAGCCGCTGGTAAACATTGCGCTGGATGTTAATAGCTTTGGCGCACCGCTTACCAATGCCCGCTACGAGCGTCAGGATATGGCAAAATCATTGCAAGGACGACGCGACACGCCGCAAATATACAAAGACATTTCGCGGGTTTTTGCTCAAAACGGTATCGACTTTTACCCTGAGTAGGCGCGTGAATTTATACGCGACTATGGCGCAGGTGCTGGTAATGAGGTGTTGAAATGGGCAGTAGAAAACCCTGCAAAGATAGGGCGTGGATTGGCTGTAAGCAGCCCATTGATTGACCGCTATGTTATGCAAACTAATGATGACAGCCTTAAACAGCGACTGTATTACCGCGCCCGTGACCGCATGAATGAGCTGAACGTGCGTGAAAGCACGGGTGATACTTTAACGCCCGCCGAAAAGAAACTGGCAGACTTGGGAGATAGACTTAAGAGCATGGAAGCACAAGCACGCGGTAAGGCAGCGGCAGTCACTAAAGCAGAGAAGGCAGGACAAGAAGTAAAAGCAAAGAACTTACGCGCTCAGGCGGACATAATGAGAACGGCTTATATGGATTATGCGCTAAAGCAAATGTAGGCAATGTAATGACTTTTAGCGTTAAAAGTTTTATATCATTCTTTTATTTTTAGCGTTAAAAGTTTTATGCTATTTTAATTTTTAGACTTTTAGCGTTAAAAGTTTTATGTAATTCTTGTGATTTTTGGCAAATAATTACAATTGCATAATAATCAATAGGTTATGGTAGTTTGTCAATTTCAAAAGGATTTTTAAAAACGTTAATCTTTTTTATCCGCAATCATTTGTCGGTGGGTTTTGCGTTACGAACAGTAACATCGGTTAGTAATTCTTTAGCCATTTGCAGTAACTCTCAATGCAGTAACAGTAAAAATAAGCAGTTACTGTAAAAGTTACTGCATAAATTGTCGATTGTTACTGTACTTTATTGTACTTCGTTGAACAATAAAAAACCCGCTAAGCCTTGTGACTTGCGGGTTTTTGTACTTCTTTGAATCTTACTAAAGCGGTATTTGGTGGAGGCGGCGGGAATTGAACCCGCGTCCGCAAATACTCTGCCATAAGGTCTACATACTTATCTCGCACTTTGTATTTAACCGATAACGACCCGACGAGCCAAGAGAGTTATCAGCGATTCCGTAAAGTTTTTGTGCATCCACACCGGACAGGCTTCAGCACGATCTTATGTAAATGACCTCTGAGCGTCCCGAAGGACTCCACCCGCATAAGCACAGATGGTCAAAGGAATGGTGCTGTTATTAAGCAGCTAAAGCCATTGAGTAGTTTTCGTCGTTTGCGAATACTTAGTTTCTGTAGGATTTACGAGGTATACAGTCCTCGGTATGCACTTAAGGTTTTGCTATCCACGTCGAAGCCATGTCGCCCCCTTTAGTATTTTATATTCTACTTGATTTGCAATTTTTTTGCTATCGCATTTAACACATTAATTATTACTTGTAAATGTTTAGGCATTATTTTGCATTTCAATGATGAATGTTCCTGAGTTGCGTTCTGCTTGAGCGGTATCGTTGCGTAAGGCTTCAATGCGTTCTAAGTAGGCATCGTCAACGTCGCCTGTGATGTATTCGTGACTGAAACAGGAGGTGTCGAAATGTTTGATGGTGGGATTGCCTTTTTGTACGGCGGCGATTAAGTCATTCAGGTCTTGATAAATGAGTTTATCAGCGCCGATTTCGGTACAGACTTCTTCTTCGGTACGGTTGTGGGCAATGAGTTCGTGCGCGGCGGGCATATCAATACCGTATACATTAGGGAAGCGTACGGGGGGCGCGGCGGAGGCAAAATATACTTTTTTCGCGCCTGCGTCGCGTGCCATTTGGATGATTTGTGCGGAGGTTGTGCCTCTGACCACGGAATCATCAACCAGCAGGACGTTTTTGCCTTCAAATTCCAGTCCAATGGCGTTGAGTTTTTGACGCACGGATTTTTCGCGCATTTTCTGCCCTGGCATGATGAAGGTACGCCCGATGTAGCGGTTTTTCATGAAGCCTTCGCTGAATTTTACATTGAGTTTGTTTGCCATTTGCAAAGCGGCGGTGCGGCTGGTGTCGGGGATGGGGATGACGACATCAATGTCGTGATCTGGCCATTCGCGCAGCACTTTATCCGCCAGTTTGTCACCCATGCGCAAGCGGGCTTTGTAAACGGAGATGTCATCAATGATGGAGTCGGGGCGGGCAAAATAAACGTATTCAAAAATACAGGGGCAATGGTCGGTTTGTTCGGCGCATTGTTTGGCATGAAATTCGCCACTGGCTTCGATGAAGATGGCTTCACCTGGAGCGATGTCGCGAACCACGTCAAAATCCAGTACGTCCAGCGCGACGCTTTCGGAGGCTATCATGAATTCTGTGCCGTCTTCGCTTTTGCGTTCGCCGTAGATAATAGGGCGTATGCCATGCGGGTCTCTAAAACCCAGAATGCCAAAACCTGCAATCATGATGACGACGGCATACGCGCCCCGACAGCGGCGATGTACACCTGAGACGGCTTGAAAAACATCGTCAACGGTGAGGCGCAATTTGCCTAGGGTTTGCAATTCGTGGGCAAAGACGTTTAATAACACTTCGGAGTCGGAGTCGGTGTTGAGATGACGTTGGTCTTCGATAAAGAGAGCTTTTTTGAGTTCGGCTGTGTTGGTTAGATTGCCGTTGTGTGCCAGTGTTAAACCAAACGGGGAGTTGACGTAAAAAGGTTGGGCTTCCGCTGAGCTGGTACAGCCTGCGGTGGGATAGCGAACGTGGGCGATGCCCATGTTGCCTTTTAGTTTTAACATTTGGGCGTTGGTAAACACATCACGCGCTAAGCCGTTGTCTTTACGCAAGTGCAAACGTCCGCGCTCACAAGTAACGATACCCGCTGCATCCTGCCCCCGATGTTGTAAAACTGTCAGTGCATCATATAAATCCTGATTAACAGCTTGATGTGAAACGATAGCGGCAATACCACACATTATATTTTTAACCTGATTGAGTTGTTGGTGATGATGAAGAATATATCCTGTTATGGTGACGGGATATTTTTTGTAAAGTGTTGATTGGGAAATGATTGGTAATGGGTTTTTAATATGACTGCCAGTTTTTAAAGAACTGGCAGTTATTAATACCATGGTAACAGGTTCAAACCTCGCATAAACCTGCTTTTATTCAGCGATCATTACATTGCCTACGCCTTGTTTATCGAGCTTGGCTTTATTGGCGGCGGCTTTCTTTTTGTCCAGTTCGGGGCCTATTTTAAGTCGATACATCGGCCCTTTCGCAGATGAAATGGTTTCTATTGATACGGGAATGCCCTGTTCACGCAGGGTTTTCATTAATGTAGTGGCGTTGTCTTTTTGACCAAAGCTGCCTGCGTGAATAGTCCAGCGGACTAATTCTCCCGTTTTAGCTGGTTTTTCAGCGTCTGCACTGGGCGGTTTAGCTGTTGATGTCGCGGCAGTTGCCTCTGTTTTTTTGACAGGTGCTTTGACGGCGGCAACGGTTTCAACGGGTTTTGTCGAGGGCAGCAGTTTGGGGGTGTTAGCTTCTGTTTTCTTGAGCGGCTGTTTGATTTTTACTTCAACATCAGGCTCTACAACAGGTTTTGCCGATTTTTTTACGCGCGGTTTTGCTTCTGCAACCACACCTGTGTCTAGCGTTTCGCCATCTGCTTCATTAGTTGTCTGTTCGGTCTCGACCGCTGCTTGAGGCGGTGTTGTTCCATCGGTACGCGGTTCGGCACTTGCCTCGGCTTCGGCATCATCGACCATTTCACCTTCTACAACGGGTTCAGCGGGATCGTCTTCGGTATCGCTGGGGGCTTCAGCGGTTGCGTTGGGCTTTTTAATGGCTTTATTTGCAGGTGTTGTTAATTTATTTGTCGATGTTTCGTCTGATTTGATAGGGACGGGGGGAATTGTCAGTTCAGTGACGGATTTCCCGCTATTATCAACAGGGTCATCAAACAGCATGGGAATAAAAATGGTCGCTAATGCTGTAACGACTGCCGCACCGATCAACCGTTGCTTTAACTCTGGATTCATTTTGATAACTCACTTTTTTGCAAATTTAGTAAACAATCGGATACTAACAGAAAGGATCCGAAAACCAATAGTAGATCACCTTGTTGTGCGTGGTTCATTGCCGCTTGGTATGCCCCTGCAAAATCTGTAAAGCCAAAGGATACCTTAGCCACTGGACTTTGTGAAAAAATTCTACGCATCAACTCTTCTGTTGCGGTTCTAGGGTTGGCTAATGGGGCGAAAAACCAGTCGTGAATTACGGGATTCATAATCTCAAGAACGCTGGTTATATCTTTGTCTTTCATCATTGAAAAAATGGCGTGTATGCGTTTTTCGGGAAAGGTTGTTATCAGATAATCAACCAGAGTTTGTACCGCTTCAGGGTTATGTCCGACATCCAGTAACAGCGGAATATCACCCTCGATGAGTTGAAAACGTCCCGATAACTGCACATTGATAAGACCTTGTTGTATGGCGGTTTCGCTGACGGGCAAGCGGTCGGACAAGGTACTAATCGCAAAAATAACACTGGCGGCATTACGATATTGATGCTCACCTTTCAGGGCAGGTGATGGCAGATGTATATGGTGTTCACCTGCATACCACTCCCAACCTGTAGGCTGTTTGTGATAGCCGAAGTCTTTACCGATAAGATAAGTGCGGGCATTTTTATCAAGCGCGGTTTGCAGCAAGGAGTCAGGCGGGTTGGTGTCACCGATAACGGCGGGTATATCTGCTCTGAAAATCCCCGCTTTTTCCCGACCTATCGCTTCGCGTGTTGCACCCAGCCAATCAACGTGGTCGATACCGATACTGCTGATTAAGGTGACATCAGCGTCTATGATGTTGACGGCATCAAGTCGGCCACCTAAACCCACTTCCAGCAGTTGTATATCAACGTTTGCTTGAGTGAATATTTCCAGTGCGGCGAGCGTACCGAATTCAAAATAGCTTAAGGAGGTATCACCCCGCGCGGCTTCTATTTTGGTGAATGCCGCACAAATCAATTCATCAGCAACAGGGATACCATTTATTTTGATACGTTCGTTGTATTTTAAAATATGCGGCGAGGTGTATGCCCCGACATGATAGCCTTGCGCTCTATAAATGGCTTCCAGCGTGGCAATACATGAGCCTTTGCCATTCGTACCCGCAACAGTGATAGTCAGTGGTTTGCGGTAATCGGGATGAAGGTCGCGAAAAACTTTGGTCACGCGCTCCAATCCCAAGTCTATCGTTTGAGGATGCAGGCTTTCCTGCCACGCCAACCAGTCCTTTAACGATTCAAAGTGCATCATGGAGCTGTGGACTGAGTTATACGGTTGGTTCAATATTTTCAACGGTAACAGCCGTTAATTCGGATTTAGTAGCGAGTATTTTGCTTGCCATCAACATCGCTAAAATGCTGGCGATTTTACCGCGCATTTCACGTCTGTCGATAATCATGTCAATCGCACCGTGTTCCTGTAAAAATTCACTGCGTTGAAAGCCTTCGGGTAATTTTTCGCGCACGGTTTGTTCAATCACGCGCGGCCCTGCAAAACCGATTAACGCATTGGGTTCAGCGATATTAATATCGCCTAACATCGCTAAACTGGCAGACACGCCGCCCATGGTCGGATCGGTCATGCAGGAAATATAAGGCAGACCTGCTTCCGCCAGTTTGGTTAATGCCGCGCTGGTTTTTGCCATTTGAAATAGAGAAAACAAGGACTCCTGCATACGCGCACCGCCGCTGGAGGTAAATACAATGAAAGGCACGCCCAATTCGATGCTTTTATTGATACCACGCACGAATTTTTCACCTGCCACCGACCCCATAGAACCGCCCATGAAACTGAATTCAAACGCGGCAACGACAATGCCTTGACCATGCAGTTGTCCGTTCATTACCACTAATGAGTCATTTTCTTTGGTTTGTTTTTGCGCTTGAGTAAGTCGGTCTTTATATTTTTTACTGTCTTTGAATTTTAAGGGATCGAGCGGTTTAACGTGCTTGGCAATTTCTTCGCGCCCTTGCTCATCCAAAAACAAATTCAAGCGCGTACGCGCTGAAATACGAAAATGATGCTCGCATTTTGGACAGACACTGAAGTTTTTTTCCAGCTCAGAATTGTAAAGAATGGCGTTACAGCTTGGACATTTATTCCATAAGCCTTCGGGTACAGTGACTTTTTTATTAGAACCTTCGGTTCTGATGGTGGATGGAACTAAATTTTTAAACCAGCTCATTCTCTATGCTCCTACACTGTCCATTGCCAATCGCATGGCTGATAGTAATTCACAAATTTCCTGTTTAGCGCGTTCTGGATTGTCCAGATTCGCTTCAACTTTGCTAATCAATGCACTACCTACCACCACGCCATCACCTAATGCCGCGACAGCTTTCGCCATATCCGCATCTTTCACACCAAAACCGATACCGACAGGTAGATTAGTGCGGGCTTTAATTTGATGTAGTTTTTGTTCTACGTCGGCGGTATTTAAATGTCCTGCACCTGTGACACCTTTCAGTGACACATAATACAGATAGCCGCTACCGAGTGTGTTCATTTTTTCAATGCGTTCATCGGTGCTGTTGGGAGCTAATAAAAAGATGGGATCTATGCCGCGTGCTTTTAATAACGCAGTACATTCCGCCGCTTCTTCGGGCGGTAAATCAACGGTCAACACACCATCAATATCAGCGGCTTGCGCGGCATTGGCAAATGCTTCATAACCCATTGCTTCAATCGGATTCAAATAACCCATGATGACAACAGGCGTGGTTTGATTGGTTTTGCGAAATTCTGCGGCGACGGCGAGCGTTTTTCTTAAGCTCATTTTATGCGCTAAAGCACGTTCACTGGCACGTTGAATCACAGGGCCATCCGCCATAGGATCAGAAAACGGCACACCGAGTTCAATCACGTTTACGCCTGCTTCTACCATTGCGTGCATCATCGGCACAGTGAACTCAGGATGCGGATCGCCAGCGGTAATAAACGGAATCAGTGCTTTGCGACCTGTTTTTTCCAGTTCGGTAAACGTAGTTGCTAATCTGCTCATAATTCTATCCCCTCACGTTTCGCCATAGTCTGCATATCTTTATCGCCACGTCCTGATAAATTGATAATAATAATCTCATCTTTGCGCATGGTCGGAGCGAGTTTCATGGTGTATGCCATTGCATGAGCCGATTCCAGCGCAGGAATGATGCCTTCCATGCGGGTCAACGCATGGAAACCTTCCAACGCTTCGGTGTCAGTGATATTGACATACTGAGCGCGTCCTGTGTCTTTCAGCCATGCGTGTTCTGGGCCCACACCTGGATAATCCAAACCTGCGGAAATGGAATGGGTTTCGATAACTTCGCCGTCTTCATCTGACATTAAATAAGTACGGTTGCCATGTAATACACCCGGTTTACCTGCGCACAATGGCGCAGAATGTCTGCCTGTTTCCACGCCATCACCTGCCGCTTCGACACCGATTAACTTAACTGATTCATCATTAATGAACGGATAAAATAAACCGATAGCATTAGAGCCGCCGCCAACACACGCGACCAGCGCATCAGGCAAACGTCCTGTTTGCGCTAAACATTGTTGCTTGGCTTCGCGTCCGATAATCGCCTGAAAATCTCTGACCATGGCAGGGTAGGGGTGTGGGCCTGCGACAGTACCGATAATATAGAACGTGTTATCAACGTTGGTGACCCAATCTCGCAATGCTTCATTTAAAGCATCTTTCAGCGTTTTAGAACCAGATTCAACTGCCACGACAGTTGCGCCTAATAACTTCATGCGATACACATTTAATGATTGACGGGCAACATCGACTGCGCCCATATAAACCACGCATTCCAAGCCCAAACGCGCCGCCACTGTCGCCGTTGCAACACCGTGTTGGCCTGCGCCTGTTTCGGCAATAATGCGCGTTTTACCCATGCGTTTGGCTAACAACGCTTGACCCACGGTGTTATTGATTTTATGTGAACCCGTATGATTCAAATCTTCACGTTTTAAATAAATCTGCGCGCCGCCTAATTCACGACTCCAGCGTTCCGCATAATATAAAGGTGACGGGCGACCGACATAATGCTGTAAATCAGCATCCAATTCAGCAATAAATTCAGGGTCGCTCATATACTGCTGATAAGCAGCATTCAATTCTTGAATAGGTGGAATCAATGTTTCGGCAACGAACAAGCCGCCGTAAGGGCCAAAATGTCCCCGCGCATCGGGCATATTATATTTTTCGGTCATGTTATTTCTCTATCGCTCTCATTAACTTGTTGTATAAATGCTGCTACTTTTGAAGCATCCTTGATGCCTCTGCTTGATTCCACGCCGCTGCTGACATCGAGGGCGTAAGGTCGTACCGTTCGTATTGCTTGTTTAGCATTAGTTTCATCCAAACCACCTGCCAAAATAATCGGTAATGCACACTGTTCAGGAATTAAATCCCAATCAAACAAATGCCCCGTGCCGCCTTTGGCATCCGCATGATACGCATCCAGTAATAACCCAGCGGCATCATGATAATGTTCCGTCAGCTGGGCAATATCAGTATTCGCCTGCATTCGTATCGCTTTAATATAACGTTTGCCATAAATCCGACACGCACTTGCTGGTTCATCACCGTGAAATTGCAGGCAATCAATCGGAACGTGTTTTAACACCTCGCGGATTATCGCTTCGGATTCATCGACAAATAACGCCACCACCGTAGTAAATGCGGGCAACGCATGAGTGATGTTAATTGCTTGTTCAAGCGTCACATTGCGGGGACTGGGCGGGTAAAATACCAGACCAATCGCATCCGCGCCATTATGAGCTGCGTAAACAGCTTCTTCAACACGGGTAAAACCGCAAATTTTAACGCGAGTTCGCATAAAGTGACAGGATAATCGGTGAAAAACAGAACGCGATAGGATAACACAAAATGTTTCCTAGATTTGGTTTGAAGTTATAGTGCTTTTTCTTGCGCCCATACACGACGCGTGGAAACGTGCGTTTTCAATATATTGTTTCCGTAGGTCTGGTCTATACCAACTCGCATCAGCAAACCTTTTCTATCATTCATTTTTTATTACGCTGTTTTAAAGTTAAATTTAGCCTGTAGGTTCGGGTAAGCTTGCGAACCCCAACAAAAACAAGCAACTGTTTGTAAATGTTGGGGTTCGTACCTCACCCCAACCTACAAACTATCACCGTCACTCATAAAAAAAGCCTGTCATAAGACAGGCTTTTTAATCACAAAACCAAGCGTGATAACTTAGTTTTTAGATTTATCAACGATTTGGTTGGCTTTAATCCAAGGCATCATGCTACGCAGTTGTGCGCCGACGACTTCAATCGGATGCTCGGCATTTAAGCGACGTTTTGCAGTCATTTCAGGGTAGTTAGTTAAACCTTCTAAGATGAATTTTTTCGCGTATTCGCCGTTTTGGATATTTTTCAAGGCTTGACGCATTGCTTCACGGCTTTCTGCGTTGATGACTTGAGGGCCTGTTACATATTCGCCGTACTCTGCATTGTTAGAAATAGAGTAGTTCATGTTGGCAATACCGCCTTCAAACATTAAATCTACAATCAATTTCAATTCGTGCAAACATTCAAAATATGCCATTTCAGCTGGGTAACCGGCTTCAACCAAAGTTTCAAAGCCCATTTTGACCAGTTCAACCGCACCGCCGCATAATACCGCTTGTTCGCCGAATAAATCGGTTTCACATTCGTCACGGAAAGTGGTTTCGATAATGCCTGAACGACCGCCGCCGATAGCAGACGCATACGATAAACAAGTGGCTTTTGCTGTGCCTGACGCATCTTGATGAATCGCGATTAAATCAGGAACGCCGCCGCCACGGACGAATTCAGAACGCACGGTGTGACCCGGTGCTTTTGGCGCAATCATAATCACGTCTAAATCTTTGCGTGGCACAACTTGGTTGAATAAAATCGCAAAGCCGTGTGCGAACGCTAAAGTCGCGCCTTGTTTGATGTTTGGTTCAATTTCATCTTTGTACAGTTTTGATTGAAACTCGTCTGGAGTCAAAATCATTACGATGTCCGCACTGGCAACCGCTTTTGCAACTGATTTTACTTTTAAACCATGTGCTTCAGCTTTAGCGACTGAAGGTGAATCGGTGCGTAAACCCACGACAACTGAAACGCCAGATTCTTTTAAATTAAGGGCATGGGCATGACCTTGTGAGCCGTAACCGATAATGGCTACTTTTTTAGCTTTGATGATAGAGAGGTCTGCATCTTTGTCGTAATAAACTTGCATGATTTTTCCTGTGTTGGATTTAAAAATAAATGAAACAATGTCCACGAAAAACACAAAAGACACGAAAAAAATGAGTAGTAGATAAAACTACAAGGCGAGAAAAATAATCGCTTTGTAGTTTTTCAAGATTTCGTAAAATTTTTTGTGCTTTTCGTGTCTTTCGTGGACAACTAAAGTTATAAATGTAAGCCTTGCTCACCGCGTGAAATACCGGTCGCACCTGAACGTACTACTTCAATAATGCTGTCAGGGCTAATCGCGGCAGTAAACGCATCGAGTTTTTCGGACGCACCCGTCATTTCCACGACATAAGAGCTGGGCGTGACATCGAGAATTCGACCGCGAAATATATCGACGACACTGCGAATATCATTGCGCGTCTGCTCAGTGGTTTTAATTTTGACCATCATCAGCTCGCGTTCGATATGCGGGCTATCAGCTAAATCAATCAGTTTAACCACATCAATCAATTTATTAAGTTGTTTGGTGATTTGGGCAATGATGTCTTCACTGCCGCGTGTCACCAAGGTCATGCGTGATAAGCTGGGGTCTTCGGTAGCGGCGACGGTCAAGGATTCGATATTGTAGCCACGCGCAGAAAACAAACCGGCAACACGCGATAACGCACCTGCTTCATTTTCAATCAGGATGGAAATAATATGTTTCATTATGCCAGCTCCCGATCGGTTGATGTGCCTAAGGCAACGCGCAATTTCATATCATGATGTCCTTTACCCGCTTCAATCATCGGGTAAACGTTTTCGGTTCTGTCAGTCATAATGTCTAAAAATACGGTGCGGTCTTTCATGGCAAATGCTTGTTCTAATGCGGGTCTGACTTCTTCGGGTTTGTCGATACGAATGCCGATATGACCATACGCTTCTGCCAGTTTAACGAAGTCAGGAATGGTATCCATATAGGAATGCGAATAACGGCTTTGGTAGGAAAATTCCTGCCATTGTCTGACCATGCCCATGTAACGGTTATTCAGGTTGATAATTTTCACAGGGGTTTTAAATTGCAACGCCGTGGATAATTCTTGTATGCACATTTGAATACTGGCTTCACCTGTGACACAGGCAACGTCAGCATCAGGAAACGCCAGTTTAACGCCAATCGCCGCAGGCAAACCAAAGCCCATCGTGCCTAAACCGCCTGAGTTAATCCAGCGGCGCGGTTTATCAAACGGGTAGTATTGTGCTGCCCACATTTGATGTTGACCGACATCGGAAGTCACATAAGCATCGCCTTTAGTGACCTGATACAGTTGCTCAATCACAAATTGCGGTTTGATTAAATCACTGTTGCGGTCATATTCCAAACTCTGCACGGCACGCCATTCATCAATTTGCTTCCACCATACTTCCAGTGCTTTTTTATTGGGTTTCTTTTTGCTTTCTTTTAAGCATTCCAATAATTGCTTCAAAACGGGTTTTACATCGCCGACGATAGGAATAGCGATTTTTTTAATGGTTTTTGAAATAGACGCAGGATCAATATCAATATGAATAATTTTTGCATACGGACAAAATTCATCCAGTTTGCCGGTCACACGGTCATCAAAACGCGCACCGATAGCGATAATCACATCACTTTCGTGCATCGCCATATTAGCTTCATAAGTGCCGTGCATTCCTAACATACCGACAAATTGTTTGTCAGTGGCAGGATACGCACCCAAACCCATTAAGGTATTGGTAATGGGATAACCCAAGTGACGGGTAAAGTCAGTCAGTTCGCTGCTTGCTTCACCCAAGACGACACCGCCGCCTGCATAAATCATCGGTTTGTTCGCGCTCAGTAACAGTTCGACCGCCGCTTTAATCTGCTCTTTAGCGACATTAACCACTGGATTATATGAACGCAAAGATATTTTTTTAGGGTACTTATAAGGCACGGTAATGTTGGGCGCAGTTATATCTTTCGGTATATCCACTACCACAGGACCAGGTCGTCCAGTGGTTGCGACATAAAAGGCTTTTTTAATGGTTTCAGCCAGTTTAGTGACATCTTTGACTAAAAAGTTGTGTTTCACACAAGGGCGCGTAATGCCGACCATGTCCACTTCCTGAAACGCATCACTGCCGATAACAGGCGATGATACTTGTCCAGAAATAATCACCATGGGAATAGAGTCCATGTACGCGGTCGCAATTCCTGTGACAGCATTAGTCGCGCCCGGCCCTGAGGTGACTAATACCACGCCGGGTTTACCTGTGGCGCGTGCATAGCCGTCAGCCGCGTGCGTCGCGCCCTGTTCATGCCGAACCAAAATGTGTTTCACCGCTTCCTGTTGGAAAATTGCATCATAAATGTGCAATACCGCTCCGCCCGGATAGCCAAAAATATATTCCACTCCTTCGTCTGCCAGACTTTGAAGCAGGATTTGCGCGCCACTTAGCTCCATGCTAATACCTCGATAAACATAAATAAAATTTTAACAGTCAATTATAAGCGTTTTTTAAACAATCAAGGCAAAATAACTTGAATTCAAGGCTAAGTCACGGCTTTTATTGACAAAATAATGGCGGGTATTTTACTAGTTTATTTATTCAGTGTCATTAGCAGCGCGTTTGATGAAGATACATGACAAACAGAACATCAAAAACAACTTGCTAAGCGCATTTTTCACTCTATGCTTTAAAAGCATAACCCGTTGGATTATAAAAGTAAGGATGCCAGAAAACGCAGACACACCATCGACTATAAGGCAGTTTTATGAACCACATATATCACAGCGTCTGGAATGAAGCCTTAGGCGCGTGGGTCGCCGTATCAGAAATCACCTCAGGACAAAGTAAACGTTCATCACACCGCCGTAAATTACTGGCGACCAGCTTACTTGTTTGCACCACACCCGCATGGGCATTGCCGACAGGGGAGCAACTAGTGGCAGGGCAAGCGACTGTCAGTACGTCCAATCCACATCAAATGCACATTGACCAGACCAGCCAGAAAGCGGTTATTAACTGGCAAAATTTTTCTGTTCAACAGCACGACACCGTCAATATTCAACAACCGAATGCCAATGCCGCGTTGCTTAATCGCGTTGTCGGGCAGGATGCAAGCCAAATTCAGGGAAAAATTAACGCCAACGGGCAGGTGTATATCGTCAATCCCAATGGCGTGGTTTTTGGTAAAACAGCGCAAGTCGATGTCGGCGGTTTAGTCGCGACCACGCACAATATTAAAGATGCCGATTTCATGAACGGCAAAAACCACTTCATCCAAGATGGCGCGAAAGGCGCGGTTGAAAATCATGGCAGGATAAAAACACCCGATGGCGGTGTAGTGGCGTTGATTGGTGAAAAAGTCACCAATACGGGCACGATTAATACCCCTAAAGGCACAACCGCACTCGCCGCTGGCAAAACCGTTGATCTGGATTTTCAAGGTGACGGACTGGTTGAAGTCAAAGTCTCCGAAGCGGCACTCAATGCGCAGATTACCAATAAAGGCGCGATTCAGGCGGATGGTGGCAGGGTGGTTTTAACTGCCAAAGCCGCAGGACAACTCATCGACACCGTGATTAATCAGGAAGGTGTTATTCGCGCACAGGGCATGGTGGAACGCAATGGCGAAATTATCCTTGAGGGCGGCTACGTCGCACAATCGGGAGCAGTGGACGTTTCAGGAAAAACAGGCGGCAAAATCACTGTGAATGCCCGCGCTATACTTGATACTGGCACAGCTAACGCTGATGGTACGACAGGCAGTGGCGGTAAAATTACCATGACTGCCAGTGATGCCATTGTGCAAACTGCGGCGGCAAATACTCATGCCAACGGCGCAACCACGGGCGGCACGGTACACCTTGAAGCCACCAACAGCGTGTACAGTTCAGGCAAAATCAGTGCGACAGGTGAACACGGCGGCACGGTCAATGTGGTGTCGGCTGATCGTGTCACCCTCGCCGCCGCTAAAGTTGACGCATCGGGCAGTCAACAAGGCGGTCTGATTCGGGTCGGTGGGGATTTTTATGGTGCAAAAACCAAGCTGTCCAATAATGCCAAAACTACCACTATCAACGGCGCAACCACATTAAAAGCTGATGGTGGTGACGGTAAAGTGGTCGTCTGGTCAGATGAAAAAACCGATTATTACGGCAGTATCAGTGCCAATAAAAAGGGCAATATCGAAGTCTCCAGTAAAGGCATACTGACGTATGCAGGTTTTGCTGACGCAGGTATAGGTGGTAATTTATTGCTGGATCCGAAAAATATCATTATTTCATCCGCCAGCAGTGTTGCCTCTTACGCACTGATTGATCCGCATCCTGCGGCAGACAACAGCTTTGGCTCTAGTGCCGCTTTACTCGGCACAACGGTAGGCAGTGTATTTACTGAAAATGGCAATGTTGCCGTTAGCAGTTCAGGCGATGATTTAGCGGCGAATAATGCGGGGGCGGTTTATTTATTCAACACCACTACAGGCGCATTACTGGCTGCGCTGACGGGTTCTAATGCGAATGACAGAGTGGGTAGTAACGGCATTACCGTGTTGAGCAACGGTAACTATGTGGTCAACAGCAGCAACTGGAACAATGGTGCGGGGGCGGCAACATGGGGTAATGGTAATACGGGGGTTAGCGGTATCGTCAGTGTTGCTAATAGTTTTACAGGTGCTAATGCGGGGGATTTTGTCAGTAGCAGCGGCGTTACCGCCTTGACTAACGGCAATTATGTGGTGGCGAGCAATAACTGGAGCAATGGGGCTATTGCCAATACAGGTGCAGTAACGTGGGGCAATGGCGCGACAGGTAGCAATGGTACGGTGAGTGCGGCTAATAGCTTGGTCGGTTCTACCGCGTTTGATAATGTCGGTGGTTTTGGTAACAGTGTGACGGCTTTAAGCAATGGCAATTATGTGGTCGCCAGTAGCAACTGGGACAATGGCGGCATAGTCGATGCTGGCGCGGCAACGTGGGGCAATGGCGCAACAGGTATCAGCGGTACGATTAATAGTTTTAACAGTCTGGTCGGTTCTACTGCGTTTGATAATGTGGGCGGTAACGTTATTACTGCCTTAACTAATGGCAACTATGTGGTGTCGAGCAGCAACTGGGATAATGGCGGCATAGTCGATGCTGGCGCGGCAACATGGGGTAATGGTGCAACGGGCATCAACGGTACGATTAGTGCTTTTAACAGTTTGGTCGGCTCTACGGCAAATGATTTTGTCAGTGGTAACGGTATCACTGCTTTAAGCAACGGCAACTATGTCGTGGCGAGTAGCAACTGGACTGATGCCTCCTCGATACCCGTTGCTACTGTCGGTGCGGTAACGTGGGGCAATGGCGCAACAGGTATCAGCGGGGCGATTAGCGTATTTAACAGTTTGATAGGCACTAATTTCAATGACAACGTGGGTAGCAATGGAGTCACCGCTTTAAGCAATGGTAATTATGTGGTGGGTAGCGGGAACTGGGACAACGGCGGCATAGTCGATGCAGGTGCGGCAACATGGGGCAACGGTGCGATAGGACGTGTTGGTGTGGTGAGCGCGGCGAATAGCTTGGTCGGTTCTACCGCGTTTGATAATGTCGGTGGTTTTGGTGGAATTACTGCCTTAACCAATGGCAATTATGTGGTGACGAGTACCAACTGGGACAACGGCGGCATAGTCGATGCAGGAGCTGCAACATTGGGCAATGGTGCGATAGGACGTATCGGTGTCATCAGTGCGGCTAATAGTCTGGTCGGTACGACAGTGAATGACAATGTGGGTAGCAGTGTTACCGCGTTGACCAATGGCAATTATGTGGTAACGAGTAGCAACTGGAATAATGGCGCAATCACCAGTGCAGGTGCGGTCACATGGGCTAATGGTGCAGCAGGTCTGGTCGGTGCGGTCAGTGCCGCTAATAGTCTGGTCGGCTCAACCGTAAATGATTTTGTCGGCAATTTTGGCAGAGTCACCGCCTTAACCAATGGTCATTATGTGGTGGCAAGCAGTAGTTGGGACAACGGCATAATAACCGATACAGGTGCGGCAACATGGGGCAATGGCGCGACAGGTATCAGCGGCACAATCAGTGCTACCAACAGCTTAATAGGTGCTAGCGCGTTTGATGCCGTAAGCAGTGACGGTATTACTGCCCTGCCTAATGGCAATTATGTGGTACTGAGCAGTGGATGGAACAATGGCACTGTCACCAGTGCAGGCGCGACAACATGGGGCAACGGCACAACAGGAACTAGCGGCATAGTCAGCACCATTAACAGTTTGACTGGGTCAGCGACGGGTGATTTTGGGAATCGTAATAGCGAGCAAATTTTTAATCTGGCTGTTATCGGCTTAAGCAACGGTAACTATATTGTACCCAGTGGTATCTGGGACAATGCAGGCTTGGTGGATGCAGGGCAAGTGCGCGTGGTCACGCCACAGAATATTTTTTTCAACAATGGTCTTGGGCAAACCATGTCCTTCAACCCTTCAACCATTTCCACTACCTTGGCTCTGGGTACCAATATCACCTTACAAGCGAGTAACGATCTGACGCTGGATGCAGGTACTGACATTATTGTCGGCGGGAGCAACGGCGGCGTGTTGACTTTGCAGGCAGGTCGCAATATCACCCTGAATTCCAGCATTTTCACCGCCAACGGTAATTTTAACGCCATTGCAGGTGATCCGAACGCGATTGCTGCCGACCGTGAAGCAGGTACACCCACTATCACGCTGGGTGCAGGTGCTACGATTAACGCAGGGTCAGGTCACGTTATTCTGGCGGCTATCGGTGGTAATTTTGTCAATAACACAGGCTCGGTAACGCCCATTATTGCCAATCGCTGGCTGGTCTATTCCACCGACCCCAGACTGAACAGCCTGAATGGAATGCTTGCCGATGCGAAACATTATGGTACGGATTTCACAGGGGTTACACCTGCTTATGCGGGTACAGGCAATTGGTTTTTTTACAGCGTAACACCTGTGCTGACCATAACACCCAACAGTCAGATTATCACTTACGGCGGCACACCTGCGGATTTCGGTTTCACCATCACGGGTTTTATTGATGGCGATACCATCGACAGCGCAGGTATTACAGGTTTGGCGCGTTTTGGTATTGATAATTTTACGGGCGCAGTCGGTCGCTATAATGTTGCCTATCTAATGGGTTTGTTCAGCCGTTTGGGTTATGTGTTTATTGACAATACGGTCTCTGTTGATGAACTGACCGTGATTCCTGCAATACCGGCAATACCTGCACCTGCACCTGCACCTGCAAGCACGCAACCAACAATTGACCAAGTGCTGTTAATATCACAAATCAACAGTTTGCAGGAATCCATTTTATTTACCCCTTGGCAAAACGAAAAGTCAGCAAAGGAAGATAAGGAAGATTTACTTGATGTAAAAAACGACGGTATAAAATTACCGATTGTCACCTTAGACGATCCGTTCAATGTGGGTTGTAAAAATCCGCAAGCCGATAATGTTCAGGTCAAACAGGCGTGGACACAAACCATTCCTAACAGCATGAAAGCATTTCTTAATATCAGCAACCTCGCCAACTGATAATCTTTACCGACAACCGCCTGTTAAATCTAGTAAAATACCCCGTTTTGCCCGCAGGTATCATTCATGGTCTGGAAACCTCATGTGACGGTCGCCGCTGTTATTGAACGCGATAATCGTTTTTTATTTGTTGAAGAACACACGCCCAGTGGTTTGCAATTTAATCAACCTGCGGGACATCTTGAGCCTGACGAAGACTTTATAGCCGCCGTTAAGCGCGAAGTTCAGGAAGAAACCGCGTGGCAATTTGAGCCAGAACACTTACTCGCCGTGCAGTTGTGGCGCAAAAATCCCGATTCCTCCACGTTTTTGCGCCTGTGTTTTACAGGGCAGTGTCACAGTCATGATGCCGCACAAACCCTTGATGACGGCATCGTCGCCACGCACTGGCTGACACACGCGGAAATCACAACCGAAGCACATCGTTTGCGCAGTCCGTTAGTGTTGATGAGCGTCAATGAATACCTCAGCGGACAACGCCACCCTTTATCGTTATTAAAATCATTTTTGGATTATGAGTAAAAATATTATTGTCGGTATGTCTGGCGGCGTGGATTCGTCAGTCACCGCTTTACAACTGCTGGAACAAGGTCATCACGTCACTGGTTTGTTTATGAAAAACTGGGAAGAAGATGACGGCACCGAATACTGCACCGCGATGGAAGACCTCGCTGACGCGCAACAAGTCTGTGACACGCTGGGCATTGCGTTAAAAACCGTCAACTTTGCCGCTGAATACTGGGATGAAGTGTTTGAAGTGTTTCTGTCTGAATTTAAAGCAGGACGCACCCCCAATCCTGATATTTTGTGCAACAAACACGTTAAATTTAAAGCCTTTTTAAATTACGCGATTGACGATTTACAGGCGGACTATATCGCCACAGGTCACTATGCGCGGGTATCCGAAAAAGACGGCGAATATTTTTTATTGAAAGGCTTAGACCCCAATAAAGAACAAAGTTATTTCCTGTACACATTGGGACAAAAAGCCCTGTCAAAAACGCTGTTCCCTATCGGGCATCTGCATAAACCTGAAATTCGCGCGTTAGCTGCAAAAGCAGGCTTTAGTAATGCGCGAAAAAAAGACAGCACAGGGATATGTTTTATCGGTGAGCGCAAATTCACCGAATTTTTACAACGCTATTTACCCACCCAAGCTGGGGAAATGCGTACCCCTGAAGGTCAACTTATCGGCAAGCATTCGGGCTTAATGTACTACACCTTCGGACAACGCCAAGGCTTGGGTATTGGCGGCGTGAAAGATGCGCCTGATGAACCGTGGTATGTGTTGGATAAAGATTTAGACAATAATATTCTCATCGTCGGGCAAGGACACGACCACCCGTTAATGCTGCATAACAGTTTGATTGCCAACCAATTAGACTGGTGCAGCAACAAACCATTAATTGAACCTATGCGTTGTATGGCAAAAACCCGCTACCGCCAAGCCGACCAAGCCTGTCATATCCAACCGCTGGAAAATGGACGCTGTAAAGTAGTATTTGACCAGCCGCAACGCGCCATTACCCCGGGTCAATCGGTGGTTTTTTATCAAGATGACGTGTGTTTGGGCGGCGGTATTATTGAATCCAAAGCCAACGTTTGAGTGTTGGCACGATAATCTATTAATCAATAAGTGACAAAATCTAGTACACCATCAGTATAGTTACGACGGGTAAGGTTACTTAGACCTGCGAGGTTTTAAAAACCTCGCAGGTCTTTATCATAGCGTCATCATAAAATGGACTGACTACTTCCTGATTTTCAATATGTTCGAATGCTCAACAGCCTGTAAAACCGCGATTTTTCGATAAAACACGTCTAATAAGGAAAACCCCAGCGGGGTAAAATGTTTGTAGCCCGATAATGTAGATGACTTCATAACCCCGTAGGGGTGAAATGTTGAATGGCTATACACATTTCACCGCTATGCGGTTACGGACAATCAGCCCCGCTCAGTTTTTACACCCTCTTTATATTCCCCCGCGTTTTTTTACGACTTTTTTACTCGCTACTCCTGTACATTAACCAATAAGAAATTACGGTTTTTACCTTAACATCAAGAGGTGATGCACATGGACATAAGCTATTTATTTATCACAATATTATTTTTTGTCAGCACGGCATTGTTAATCAAAGCGTGTGAGAAATTACGGGGGCAATCATGAGCTGGATTTATTTGCTTAGCGGTGGCGTGGCTATCGCTGTATTTATCTATCTGATAGCGGCGTTGTTTTATCCGGAGAAATTCTAATGACAGGGCACAATTTTTTACAAATCGCGCTGTATTTGGTGGTGTTACTAGCATTGGTTAAGCCGTTAGGTGCTTATATGGCACGCATTTATCAGGTGCAACCCGCTGGTTTTGAGCAGCGTTTGTATCGCTGGTGCGGTGTGGATGCAGGGCAGGATATGCGCTGGACACAGTATGCAGTGGCTTTATTGGTGTTTAATTTACTGGGCTTGCTGGTGGTGTACGCATTGCAACGTTGTCAGGCATTTTTACCGTTCAATCCGCAACACTTACCCGCCATCAGTCCCGATTCGGCATTCAATACCGCGATTAGTTTTGCCAGTAATACCAATTGGCAGGGTTATGGCGGCGAAACCACCATGAGTTATTTCACCCAAATGCTGGGACTGACGGTGCAGAATTTTTTATCGGCGGCGAGTGGTATGGCGGTGTTAGTGGCGTTAATACGCGGTTTTATTCGCCGTAATACTGACGGTATCGGTAATTTTTGGGTCGATATGACACGCAGCACCGTGTACATTTTACTGCCGTTGTCGTTGCTGTTGGCGGTGTTGCTGGTCGGTCAAGGGGTGGTGCAGAATTTCGAACCGTATCAAACGGTGACGTTGACCGAAACGGTCAGTTATGAACAACCAACACAGGATGCGTCGGGTAAATCGGTCACGGAAACCATTAAAATCCAACAACAAACCCTCGCCTTAGGGCCTGCGGCTTCACAAATCGCCATTAAACAACTCGGCACGAATGGCGGCGGTTTTTTTAATGTCAATTCGGCGCATCCGTTTGAAAATCCTACCCCGCTGTCCAATTTTTTGGAAATGCTGGCGATTTTGTTAATTCCTGCGTCCTTGTGTTACACCTTTGGCATGATGGTTGGTGATACCCGTCAAGGTTGGGTGATTTTAGCGGCAATGACCTTAATATTCACTACGTTGGTATTTGTGGATGTTTCCGCCGAACAAAGCGGCAATCCGTTGTTGCAGGTCGATCAACTCGCCTCGGAGTCACAAGCGGGCGGCAATATGGAAGGCAAGGAAACCCGTTTCGGGATTGTCAATTCCGCGTTATGGGCAGTCGCGACCACGGCGGCATCTAACGGTTCGGTCAATGCTATGCACGATTCATTCACCCCATTGGGCGGTTTAGTACCGATGTGGTTGATGCAGTTGGGCGAAGTGATTTTCGGTGGTGTCGGGTCGGGGCTGTACGGCATGATTGTCTTCGCCATCGTTGCGGTGTTTATCGCAGGGTTGATGATAGGGCGCACGCCTGAATATTTGGGCAAAAAAATTGAAGCCTTTGAAATGAAAATGGCGGCGGTGATTATTTTAGTACCGCCGTTGATGGTGCTGGGCGGCACGGCGTTGGCGTTAATGCTGGAGGTCGGCAAAGTGGGCGTATTGAACAATGGCGCACATGGTTTTAGTGAAGTGCTGTATGCGTTTTCCTCGGCAGGTAATAACAACGGCAGTGCGTTTGCGGGTTTATCCGCTAACACGCCGTTTTATAATTTAATGCTGGGCGTGGCGATGCTGTTTTCACGCTATTGGTTGATGATTCCCGTGTTGGCGATTGCAGGTTCTTTAGCTAATAAGAAAATTGTCCCCGTCGGTGCGGGTACGTTGCCGACGCACACGCCGCTGTTTGCGGTGTTGTTGATGATTACCGTGTTGATGGTCGGCGCGTTGACTTTTGTTCCCGCCTTAGCTTTAGGCCCGATTGTTGAACATTTGCAAATGACCCAACAGGTGCAACCATGAGTAACAATACAGCTTCTACACCTTTATTTGACCCCGCGATTGTGCGGCAAGCGTTGCAGGAGTCGTTTTTAAAACTGACACCGCGCCAGCAATGGAAAAATCCCGTGATGTTCGTTGTCTATCTGGGCAGTATTTTAACCACTGTTTTATGGTTGCAAGCCTTGAGCGGCAACAGCGAAGAACCAGCGTGGTTTATTCTGACAGTCACGCTGTGGCTATGGTTCACCGTGTTGTTTGCTAATTTTGCCGAAGCAGTCGCAGAAGGGCGCAGTAAGGCACAAGCGGCATTTTTGCGCACCGCTAAACGGGATATTACCGCCAAGAAATTGCATGAACCGCGCTACGGTAGCGCATACACCGAGGTGTCAGGTGCGACTTTGCGTAAAGGTGATGTGGTATTAATCGAAGCGGGGGATTTTATCGCAGGGGATGGTGATGTGATTGAAGGCGTGGCTTCGGTGGATGAAAGTGCGATTACCGGCGAAAGCGCACCTGTGATTCGGGAAGCGGGCGGGGATTTTAGTTCGGTCACAGGCGGCACGCGAGTATTATCGGACTGGTTGGTAGTCCGCATTTGTGCTAATCCGGGGGAAACATTTTTAGACCGCATGATTAGCATGGTGGAAGGTGCGAAACGGCAAAAAACCCCCAATGAAATCGCGCTGACGATTTTATTAGTCGCGTTGACCTTGGTGTTTTTAATGGCGACGGTGACCTTATTACCGTTCTCGTTGTATAGCGTAGAAACCGCAGGCGCGGGTAAACCGATTAGTATCACCGTGTTGGTGGCGTTGCTGGTGTGTTTGATTCCTACCACTATCGGCGGTTTGTTATCGGCGATTGGGGTTGCAGGTATCGGGCGCATGATGCAGAAAAATGTCATTGCGACTTCAGGACGCGCAGTCGAAGCGGCGGGTGATGTCGATGTGTTGTTGCTGGATAAAACAGGCACGATTACTTTAGGTAATCGGCAAGCCGCGCTGTTTATTCCCGCTCAAGGCGTGAATGAAAAACAACTCGCCGATGCCGCACAACTGGCTTCGTTAGCCGATGAAACCCCCGAAGGACGCAGTATCGTGGTATTAGCCAAACAAAAATTCGGTATACGCGAACGTGATGTGCATTCCTTGGGTGCAACGTTCGTGCATTTCAGCGCACAAACCCGCATGAGCGGGGTGAATTTACAAGGTCGGCAAATCCGCAAAGGCGCGGAAGATGCGATTCGTGATTATGTCATTGAACAGGGCGGACGGTTTCCCGAAGAATTACAAAAAAGTGTCATTGATGTGGCGCGGCGCGGCAGTACGCCGTTATTAGTTGCCGAAGGTGCGCGGGTATTGGGCGTGATTGAATTAAAAGACATTGTTAAAGGCGGCATTAAAGAACGCTTTATTGAACTGCGACAAATGGGCATAAAAACCATCATGATTACAGGCGACAATCGCCTGACTGCCGCCGCGATTGCCGCCGAAGCGGGCGTTGATGACTTTTTAGCCGAAGCGACACCTGAAGCGAAGTTGGCGTTGATTCGTCAACATCAAGCCGATGGGCGGTTAGTGGCGATGACAGGCGACGGCACCAATGACGCGCCAGCCTTAGCACAAGCCGATGTGGCGGTTGCGATGAACAGCGGCACACAAGCGGCGAAAGAAGCGGGCAATATGGTCGATTTGGATTCCAATCCGACCAAGTTGATTGAAATTGTCGAAACAGGCAAACAAATGTTGATGACACGCGGGGCGTTGACCACGTTTTCAATTGCTAATGATATAGCCAAGTATTTTGCGATTATTCCAGCGGCGTTTGCGACCACTTATCCTGCCTTGAATGTGCTGAATGTGATGGGCTTGACAACACCGTCCAGCGCGATTTTATCAGCGGTGATTTTTAACGCGCTCATTATTATTGCCTTGATTCCATTAGCGTTGAAAGGCATTCGTTATAAACCCGTCGGTGCAGAAAAATTATTGCAGAATAATTTACTGATTTACGGTGTCGGTGGGCTGATTGTGCCGTTTATTGGCATTAAGGCAATTGATTTGCTGTTGACTGCTATGAGTCTGGTGTAAAGGAGTTAGTCATGTTGAATTATTTTAAACCCGCCGCAATGCTGTTGCTGTTATTGACGCTGTTGACAGGTGTGCTTTATCCCTTGGTTGTGACTGCATTTGCGCACACATTTTATGCTGATAAAGCCAATGGCAGTTTGCTTTACGATGCCAAAAGGCAGGCAATCGGTTCGGCGTTGATTGGGCAATCGTTTACGCTGCCTAAGTATTTTTGGGGACGGGCTTCGGCGACTGCGCCTTATCCGTACAATGCTGGCGCGTCCAGTGGCTCTAATTTGGGGGCGACCAATCCTGTTTTAATAGACGCGGTGAACACGCGAGTTAAGATTTTACAAGCGGCTGATCCAAGCAACAAAACCCCCGTGCCTGTGGATTTAGTCACTGCCTCAGGCAGTGGGCTTGATCCGCATATCAGTGTGGCAGCGGCAGAATATCAAATTAAACGGGTGGCTAAAGCGCGAAACATGGATGAAAACAAACTGCGTGAACTGGTTAATGCACAGACGGAAAGTCGGCAATGGCTGGTATTCGGTGAGCCGCGAGTCAATGTGTTGCAGTTGAATTTAGCCTTGGATGCACAACAACCATGAACGATTACCGTCCAGACCCAGACCAATTACTGGCGCGTGTCGAACGTGATAATGCCAAAGCCAAACGCGGACGGCTGAAAATTTTCTTCGGCGCGGCGGCGGGGGTCGGTAAAAGTTACGCTATGTTACTGGCGGCACGCGAACGCCGCGCGGAAAATCTCGATGTTGTCATCGGTTTAATTGAAACCCACGGACGCAAAGAAACACAGGCATTACTGAAAGGTTTGGAAGTGTTGCCCACGCGGCAAATCGACTATAAAGGCACGGTGCTGCATGAATTTGATATTGATGCCGCACTGAAACGCCGCCCCGCGATTATTATTGTTGATGAACTGGCACACACCAACGCGCCCAACTCGCGCCATCCAAAACGCTGGCAGGATATACACGAATTAATTGATGCGGGTATTGATGTGTATACCGCGTTGAATGTCCAGCATCTGGAAAGCCTTAATGATGACATCGGGCAGATTTCAGGTATTCGCGTCTGGGAAACTGTGCCTGATACCGTGTTTGAAGATGCTGATGAAATCGAACTGGTGGATTTACCGCCCGATGAATTGCTGGTGCGCCTGAAAGAAGGCAAAATTTATATTCCGCAACAAGCCCAGCAAGCGATTCAGCATTTTTTTCGTAAAGGCAATCTGATTGCGTTGCGCGAATTGGCGTTGCGCCAGACCGCCAACCGTGTTGATGCGCAAATGCTTGATTACCGTGAAGACCACGCTATACGCGATGTGTGGCAGGTCAATGAACGTATTTTGGTGTGTATAGGGCCGAATATGTTAGCAGAGCGATTGGTACGCGCGGGTAAGCGGGTGGCTGTGAGTTTACGAGCGCAATGGCTGGTAGTGTATGTGGAAACGCCGACCTTACAACGCTTGTCCGCAGAAAAACGTGATGGCATATTACGCATTTTGCGTCTCGCAGAACAGTTGGGTGCGGAAACCTTGACCCTCAGTGCGCCCGATATGGGCGAGGCGATTATCAAGTTATCGCGTGAACGTAATATCAACAAAATTCTGGTCGGTAAACCAACGCGGCGCGGCTGGAGACGCTGGCTGTTAGGTTCGGTGGTGGATGAACTTATCAGTCATGCGCATAATGTGAATATCTATTTATTGGGCAGCCCGCAAAATCCTGACGGTGACACGCCCGACGCTGACATCAGTTTGTTTCGTAAACGCCCGTTACCCGGTTTACAGCAACGGGCAGCGGCTAACAAGAAAGGCTATTACGCAGGTTATGGCTGGGCGGTATTCATTACGCTGTGCAGTGCTGGCATTGATTATCTGCTGATAGATCGTCTGGCACTTGCCAATTTAGTGATGGTGTTTTTATTGGGTGTGGTGTTTGTGGCGACCCGTTTTGGCTGCGGGCCATCGGTGTTGGCATCGGTACTCGGTGTCGCTATTCTGGATTTTTTATTTGTGCCGCCGTATTACAGTTTTGCGGTGTCGGACAGTCAGTATTTAATCACTTTGCTCACTATGCTGGTGGTGGGCGTGGTCATTAGTAATTTGATGATTAATGTGCATTCACAAGCCAAAGTTGCCGCGCATCGAGAACGCCGCGCGGCGGTGTTGTACGCCATGAGTCGGGAACTGGCAAACAGTCAGAGCGAGGAGGAGGTGGTGCGTATTGCGGTGCGCCATCTGCATTCCGAATTCAGCAGTCGTAATGTGATTTTATTTCCCGACAGCAACGGGCGCATTATTTATCCCCAGCAAAAAAGTATGATTGAATCGTTGCACGGCGCGGATCTGAGCGTGGCACAATGGGTATTCGATCATAATGAAATGGCAGGGCAGGGCACCAATACCTTACCCGGTGCGGAAGAAATTTATTTTCCTATCTGTGCAGAAGACAAGGTATTGGGGGTGTTGGCGTTATTGCCGGTGAATTTACGCCGTGTATTTTTGCCCGAACAGCAAAAACTGCTGGATACTTTTTTACGGCAAATCGGGCAGGCGATTATTCGCATTCGCCTTGCCGAACAAGCCAAAATCACGCAAATGCAGGTGGAAGCAGAACGCTTGCGCAATTCCCTGCTCAGTGCTATTTCGCATGATTTACGCACCCCGTTAGCGACTATTATCGGTTCAGCCAGCACGTTGCTGGAAGGTGAAGGGCAATTACAAGCGCAAGATAAACGGGATTTAAGTCGGGTGATTGTCGATGAAGCGGAACGTATGTCCAATTTAATCAACAACATTCTGGATATGGCGCGACTGGATGCAGGCGTGGTGGAACTCAATAAACAATGGCATCCGCTGGAAGAAATTATCGGTACGGTATTGACGCGGCTGCATAAACATTTAGCGGGTCGTGTTGTGAAAGTCAAACTGCCTGAGGGTATCCCGATGGTATTTGTCGATGCGGTGATGATTGAACAAGTGCTGATTAATTTATTGGAAAACGCGGTGCGCTATACGCCGCAGGGCAGTCAACTGGATATTACCGCCGAGATGTACGACCATGCGGTGGAAATTGCCGTTGCCGATTATGGTGCGGGCATTCCGAAAGGACGCGAAGAGCATTTGTTTGAAAAATTTTATCAGGCACGGCACGAAGCCGCGCAGAGCGGCGTGGGTTTGGGTTTGGCAATTTGTCGTGCTATTGTGGAAGCTCACGGTGGACGAATTACTGCGCAAAACAGACCCGAAGGCGGCGCGGTGTTTACCTTCGTCCTGCCGATTAATCAATCGCCGCCTGTGATGGAACTGGAAGAATAATGTGACTAATGCCCCCGTGATTATTGTCATCGAAGACGATCCACCGATACGCCGTTTTTTGCGCACGGGTTTGAGTACGCAGGGTTTTACCGTGTTTGAAGCCGACACGGGCAAGCAAGGCATTATCGAAGCGGAAGTGCGTAAACCCGATTTGGTGATATTGGATTTGGGTTTGCCCGATATGGAGGGCGTTGAAGTCATCAAAGCCATACGCGCGTGGTCAGCGATACCGATTATCATTCTGTCCGCACGCAGCAGTGAACAACATAAAATCGACGCGCTGGATGCGGGTGCAGATGATTATTTAACCAAGCCGTTTGGTTTTGGTGAATTACTGGCGCGTATTCGTGTGGCATTACGTCATGCCATTCGCCCGATGGAACATATACAAGCGGATATATTTGCCACCGCGAATTTAAAAGTCGATCTGCACAATCGGGTGGTGACGCTTGATGACGAGGAAGTTCATCTCACGCCGATTCAATATCGCCTGCTGGTCGTGCTGGTTAAACAGGCGGGCAGGGTATTGACGCACCAGCAAATTCTCAAAGAAGTCTGGGGTCCCTCTTATCAGGAAAACGCGCATTATTTACGCATTTATATGAGCCAGTTGCGGCAGAAACTGGAAGCCGACCCGACGCAACCCAAATTTTTATTGACCGAATCAGGGGTTGGCTATCGCTTGAAAATCTAAGCGATTGTCCACGAAAAAGTGCGTTTTATGTCTTAACTGGCACGCATGATTTATAATCACTGCGACCTTTCAACTCTCTTTGCTCACACATGACCACACTCCCTTGGCAACACGCACACTGGGCGCATTTACACAGTTACCTTATGCAACAGCGCGTTCCGCAAGCCTTGCTGATTACAGGCAGTAAAGGCGTTGGCAAACAACAGCTTGCCGAACAATTTGCCGCCGCGTTATTGTGCGAACAGCCGCTTGCCGACAGCCATGCCTGCGGGCGTTGTCATAGCTGTTTATTATTGCAAGCCCACACCCATCCTGATTTTATGCGGCTGCAACCTGACGAAGGCAAAACCACCATTGCCATCGACCAGATTCGGAATTTAATTACCAAACTGACTTTAAAGCCGCAGTTTGACCGCTATCGCGTAGTAATTCTTAATCCTGCCGATAAAATGAATACGGCGGCGGCAAATGCGTTTTTAAAATGTCTGGAAGAACCGAATGAACGCACGGTGCTGGTGTTAATCAGTGACCGACAAAGCAAATTACCCGCCACCATTCTCAGCCGTTGCCAGAAATTAGCCATTCCCATGCCTGACAAAAGCACGGTGTCGAACTGGTTGAAAACCCAAGCCATACACGACAACCCCGACGTATTGTTAGGCTTGGCGCAAGGTGCGCCGTTATTGGCATTGCGTTACGCGCAAGACGGCGTAGTTGCCCAGCGGAATGACTGTTTTAAACAATGGCTGGCGGTTTCCAAACGTCAGACACACCCCGTCATCATCGCCGAACAATGGCTTAAACTGCCCGAAACCGCATTATTATTCTGGCTGACTTCGTGGGTGGTGGATTTAATTAAATGTAGTTATCAAAGTCATGCCGAACACTTGTATAATCCAGACTTACAGTCCGCATTACAAGGCTTGGCACAACAGCTCGATATTAGAGGTTTGTATCAATTGTACGATTTATTATTACTCAGTCGCACACGACTGGAGACCACCCTCAATAAACAATCCTTGTTTGAAGAACTTTTAATACAATGGTCTGAACTTAATCGGAGTCAATAACATGGCAGAAGTCGCACCTGCACCCAGACAAGGCGGGGTATTAACCCTGCAAGTAAAAGATAAACCCGCGTTATATGCCGCCTATATGCCGTTTGTCATCGGCGGCGGCTTATTTATTCCCACTAATCGTGAATTCGCCATGGGACAGGAAGTCTTCATTTTGTTGCACATCATGGAAGAATCCGACCGCTTACCCATTGCGGGCAAAGTGGTCTGGAAAACCCCGCCCAATTCCGAAGCGCACCGTATTTCAGGCATCGGCGTACAGTTCAATGTCAAAGACGGCAAAAGCATCGACGCGCGTAATAAAATCGAAACCTATCTGGCGGGAGCATTAGAATCCGACCGTCCAACTCACACCATGTAATTATGCTAATTGACTCACATTGCCACCTCGACCGTCTGGATTTAAAACCCTACAACGATGACTTTGCCTGCTTCATGCAGGAAGTCAAAAACAGTCGTATTGAACACTTACTGTGTATCGCTATCGACTTGGAATCTTACCCAGCGATGCTGGAATTGGTTGCTGATTACCCACAAATTTCTGTGTCTGTCGGTGTGCATCCTAATGTTGATGAGGGCGAAGACCCTAGCGTTGACAAACTCATTGCCTTGGGTGCGAATGACAAAGTGATTGCTATCGGTGAAACAGGGCTAGATTATTTCCGTAGCTCAGGGGATTTAAGCTGGCAACACCGCCACTTTCGCAACCACATTCAAGCCGCGAAAGCTCTAAAAAAACCGCTGATTATTCACACCCGCGAAGCCAAACAAGACACCTTGCGCATTCTGCAAGAAGAAGGCGCGAGTGAAGTCGGCGGCATTATTCATTGCTTTACCGAAGATTGGGATTTCGCCCAGCAAGCTCTGGATTTGAATTTTTACATTTCTTTTTCGGGTATCGTCACCTTTAACAGCGCGAAAGACATACAAGAAGTGGCAAAAAAAATCCCCGCAGATCGGTTTTTAATTGAAACTGACTCGCCGTATTTAGCCCCCGTACCGTTTCGCGGCAGACCCAATTATCCGACTTATGTACGCTATGTTGCTGAACAAATTGCCAAGCTACGCGACACCTCGGTAGAAGAAATCGCCCAACAATCCACCGCTAATTTTTATCAGCTATTCAATATGGCGGGTTAGTATTATTCCCATGTACCAGCATCACAGCCCGCAGTTAAGGATTTTTACAAAATTGTGGGAGTGGCTTTAGCCACGTCGTCGCGGCTAAAGCCACTCCCACACCGTCATAACCAACAGGACAAACTATGCCCATTTCGCTTGCTGAACTTGAACAAGTCGTGCGTGAAGCAGGAACTATCGCTTTAACTTATTTTAAAGACCTCAAAAATGTCGCCATCAACCAAAAAAGTCCGCGTGATTTTGTCACCGCCGCCGATGTTGCCGTGGAAGCATTTTTAAAACAAACCCTGACAGAACGATACCCAGAATACGGTTTCTGGGGCGAAGAAAGCGGGCAAACTGCCAATCAAACCAACCGCTGGATTGTTGACCCGATTGACGGCACGCACTCATTTTCCAAAGGGCAGTATTTCTGGTCTATCAGCGTCGCGCTGGAAATTGACCAACAGCTGGTCATGGGTGCGGTCTATGCGCCCGCATTGAATGATTATTACTGTGCGGAACACGGCAAAGGCGCGTGGAAAAATGGCGAACCGACGCGCGTTTCCGATGAAACCAGCCTAGAAAACTCCATGATAGCCACAGGTTTTGCCTGTCTGCGCAGCTACTTAACCGACAACAATCTGGCGCGTTTCGGCAGAGTTGCCCAACACACCACAGGACAACGCCGTTTCGGTTCAGCGGCAATGGATTTATGTTTAGTGGCAGATGGTCAGGTCGATGCCTTTTGGGAGCAGGAATTAAACCTGTACGACGTGGCGGCAGGTGCATTAATCGCCCAAGAAGCAGGTGGTACGGTCACTGATTTTCAAGGCAATAATGGTATTTTCCCCAAACAGATTTTAGCCACCAACGGCAAAATTCTGGATCAGTTGTTGCCGTTGATGTGATTTTATTAAGGTGAGTTTATGAAAGTAGGCATAATCGGTTTAGGTGCAATGGGCTTAGGCATGGCAAGACGACTTGCTAATGCAGGTTTTCTGGCAGGAGTTTACAATCGCACCGCCGCCAAAATGGCAGAATTTAACGTCACGCATTACGCACACCCCGAACTGTTAGCGGCAGACATGGATGTGATTGTGCTGTGCGTATCGGCGGATAAAGACGTGTTAGACATGGTTGATGCCATCGCTACCACTATCAAACCCAACACCATCGTCATAGACACTTCCACCGTCAGTAGCGAAACCGCCCAACAAGCCGCCGCCTGTCTAGCCAAACAGCAAGCCGCATTTCTGGACGCGCCTGTGTCGGGTGGTGTGGAAGGCGCGAAAAACGGCACGTTATCGATGATGGTCGGCGGGGATGCGGATATTTTAAACCGTGTGCGCCCTGTCTTGGCGTGTATGACCGCACGCATTATTCACATCGGCGCAACAGGTTCAGGACAAGCCACCAAAGCCGTCAATCAAATCATGTGCGCAGGTATCAACCAAGCCGTTACCGAAGCCTTAGCCTTTGCCGAAGCACAACAGCTACCCATGGCGAAAGTCATCGAAGTGATTGCAGGCGGCGCGGCAGGTAATTGGTTTCTTGATCATCGCGGCTTGACCATGACCCAAGGCGAATTCAGCACAGGTTTTAAACTCGCTTTACATCACAAAGATTTAAAAATCGCCGAGATAATGGCGGCGCAAGCGGGCGTTGCGATACCGTTGGCGGCAATGACCATTACCGATTACGAGCAGTTAATGCGTGAGGGTTATGGTGATGAAGATATATCAGCGTTGTATCGACTAAAGTAGGGTGGGCGGGGGTTTTTGCCCACCGTTTACGCTGAGGCGGGTATAAAAATCAACCCGTAATATGGGCAAGCGTAGGATGGGTTAGAGCGATAACTCGAACGATGCGCCTCGTGCCTCGACACATCCTACGGCTATTAGCGCATCTTACGGGTTGACTCTAAGTGAGAGCCGCAATATTTTTCATTCTTCGAACTCCGCCGAACTGTTTGAACAATATGTATTTGAACATACTTTCCTTGCTGCCCCAAACCACAGAAATAAAGATTGGTTAAATTTCCTAACGGGATAAATATGTAAATATCTTGAAGTGTAAAGTCTTGTGGCCATTCCGTATGCGGAGTAAGAAACTGATTTAAAGAGTTTGTGCAAAGTAATTGACGGATAGCATCATATGGGCTTTCCGCTTGGTGTTGAGTTGCGTATGAACCGATGCCATCGCATTTTATGAAAAGAGAGAATAGTGCCATTGTAACCTCATGAAATCCTAGAAATTATAAAACGACCATAAAATCATTTAGTCCTGTAAATCAGAATAAGTCTGTTTGAGTAAGAGAGAAAACAGGCTTATTCTGGATCTACAAGACTATACCCACCGTGTTTTACAACTCCCGCGTAGCACTAAATTTAATATCAGGCCAGCGTTCTTCGGTAAGTTGTAGATTTACGCGGCTGGTGGCTAAATAAACCAGATAGCCGCCGCCGTCTTCTGCGAGATTATCAAAGGCTTTATTTCTGAATTCTTCCAGTTTGGCGGGTTTGTCGGAACTTACCCAGCGCACGGTGGAAATGCCGATGTTGTCATAGACACATTCCACGTTGTATTCACCTTTGAGGCGAAACGCGGTGACATCAAACTGGAGTACGCCGACTGCGCCTAAAATCAGGTCGTTGTTTTTTAACGGTCTGAATAATTGGGTCGCGCCTTCTTCGGTCAATTGCACCAAACCTTTTTGCAGGGCTTTGGCTCTTAACGGGTCTTTTAAAATCACGCGGCGGAATAATTCAGGGGCAAAATAGGGAATACCGCCGTATTTCAGGGTTTCGCCTTGGGTGAAAGTGTCGCCGACTTGAATCGTGCCGTGATTATGCAGGCCGATAATGTCGCCCGCGTAGGCTTCTTCAACACTTTTACGGCTGTCTGCTTGGAAGGTAATGGCGTTGGACACTTGGACTTGTTTTCCCAAACGGGAATGGTACATTTTCATGCCTTTATCAAACTTACCCGAACAGACACGCAAAAACGCCACGCGGTCACGATGCGCAGGATCCATATTAGCTTGCACTTTAAAGACAAAGCCTGTGAATTTATCTTCTTCGGGCGATACTTCGCGCTGTTCTGCTTGGCGTGGTCTAGGCGATGGCGCGTATTCGGCAAAAGCATCCAATAATTCAATAATACCGAAGTTGTTAATCGCCGAACCGAAAAACACGGGCGTTAATTCACCCGCCAGATAATCAGGCAAATTAAATTCATGGCTCGCACCTTTGACTAAATCAATCTCGTCGCGTAATTCTTCGGCTTGATAGCCCAATAAGGTGTCGAGTTGCGGATTGTTCAAGCCTTTAATAACGGTGGCTTCGGCGATTTTTCCGCCATGTTGTGCGCTGAATAAATGAATTTCATCTTTATATAAGTGATAAACGCCTTTGAAGCGTTTGCCCATACCGATAGGCCACGTCATCGGTGCGCATTTGATATGTAACACGCTTTCTACTTCATCCAGCAATTCAATCGGTTCGCGACCTTCACGGTCTAATTTATTGATGAAGGTAAGAATCGGCGTGGTACGCAAACGGCAGACTTCCATTAAATTAATGGTACGTTCTTCAACGCCTTTGGCTACGTCGATGACCATCAACGCGGAATCGACGGCAGTCAGGGTGCGATAAGTATCTTCGGAAAAGTCTTCATGACCCGGAGTATCAAGCAGATTCAGCACACAGCCTTTATGTTCAAACTGCATCACGGAAGTGGTGACCGAAATACCGCGTTCTTTTTCCATTTCCATCCAGTCCGAAGTCGCGTGTCGCGCGGCTTTACGTCCTTTAACTGAACCCGCCAACTGAATTGCACCGCCGAACAATAACAGTTTTTCGGTGATGGTGGTTTTTCCCGCGTCAGGGTGAGAAATAATGGCGAAAGTGCGGCGACGTTGCAGTTCTGAAAGCGATTCGGACATGGTGTTGTAGATTGATGAATAAAACGATGAATTATAACTGATTATGCCGCGCCAAGTTTATGAAAACACTTGCACAAAGCCCTTGAATCAGTGATGCTTAAACCGTGTCTTTTTACTTCATCGTGAGCCTTGGATTTTATGAAAAAACTTTCTCGTGTGTTGTCTGCTTCTGCTTTAAACTGCGCTTTATTCGCGCTCAGTTCCCCGCCTGCATTAGCCTGTGGGCCTGATTTTTTACTGCCTATTTTCGCTATGGATAGTCGTCCTGAGCAGTTTGCCGATTTTGCTAATGGCAAGGTGGGGATTGTGCATCCGACCATGAACCGTTCGGCGTTATTGGTGGCGTATCGGGAATTTAATAATCTGCCGTTTTCCGACGCAGAACAGCGTGATTTAGTGAGAAATTGGCAGGCGGAATATGAAAATACCGACAACAATGAAGCGACCAGAGACGCGGCGATTAATAACTGGATAGCGGCGCGGAAAAAAATCGTTACGGGTGAGGCAGAACCGAAAATTTATACCGACCGCACCAATCCTGAAAGTTACAGTTCATTTTCCAACTGCAACGTGGGCGCGTTTGATAATGCGGTCAAAACCTTAGATGCACGGCTGGAAAAATCCAAAGCCGATGATGCCAACATGAAAGACTGGCTACGCGGTCAGGATGCGGTGTTTGCTAATTGCTCAGAGGCGAAAGATTTACCTGCGCCAGTCGCCGCCGATGCTCCTGATTGGTTAAAAGCCGACCGTGCCTATCAAATCGCCGCCGCGCATTTTTATGCGACCCGCTATGATGAAGCCAAAGCCGCGTTTGAACAAATCGCTAACAATAGCGCGTCACCGTGGCGAGATACCGCCGCTTATTTGTTGGCGCGTGTCTATATTCGTCAAGCCAGTGCGATTTCTGAAAATGAAGCCGAACGTAACAAAATGCTGGCTTATTATCAACAGGCGGAGAAACAATTGAAGAGCGTATTGGCGGATAAAAGTGTAGCCAGTGTTCACGCGCCCGCACAACAATTGTTAAATTTGATTAATTTCCGCTTGCATCCTGACGCGCTACATACCGATTTAGCGAAAAAATTAGCCGATAAAACCGAAAACTCCACGCTGTTTCAGGATGTGACTGATTATCGCCGCTTGCTGGATAAAGCGATTGAATATCCCAGTGATGCAGATAAAGGGTTGGATGTTAAATTTCGCCAAGCCGCTGAATTGACTGATTGGATAATGACCGTACAAGCAGAAGGCAGCGACGCATATACCCACGCCGTAGAAAAATGGCAAGCCACCAAAAATACCGCGTGGCTGGTGGCAGGTTTACTAAAAGCTGCTCCAGATTCTCCCGATGTTGCCAAGCTGATTGAAGCCAGTAAAGGTATTGAAAAAACTTCGCCCGCGTTTTTAACGGCTACTTATCATGCGGTGCGCTTGCAAACTGCGCTTGGGCAAATCGATGAAGCCAGAAAAACCCTTGATGCTATGTTGGGCGATGCCAGTCTGGCAATGAATATTTCCGCGACTAATCAACTGTTATCTGAACGGCTGTTATTAGCTCAAGACTTGGCGGAATTTGTGAAGTTTTCGCAACGCCACGCGGCGGCATTTGGCTATAGTGAAATGGAAAACCAGCTTGTTGAAGTCACCAGTCCGCCCAAAGCAGGCGAAGAAGATTACAGTAAAAATGAACGCGCGTGGGCAAAGCGGGTGATGTTTGATGGTGATGCTGTCCGCATGATGAATACCTCTATGCCGTTATCGCTGTTAAAACAACTCGCGGTACACCCTGATGTACCTGATTATTTGCGCAGTCGCGTGGTATTGTCGGCGTGGATGCGGTCGGTGTTATTGGATGATGAAACCTCGGCGCGTGAACTTACACCCGAAGTGGCACAGCTTATTCCTGAAGTAAAAACGCTGATGGCAGATTACAGCAAAGCCAAAGACGGCAAAGCGAAATTGTATGAAGCGGTGTGGCTGATGTTAAAAAATCCTGCCACGCGCCCGTTGGTGGATCAAGGTACTGGACGTATGAGCGCGTTTAATGCAATTGATGATTACCGTGATAACTGGTGGTGTATCAATGCCCCTGAAGAAGGCAAGACCAATGCCGCGCCGACGTTTTTAACTAAAGAACAGCTCGCACAGGCGACAGCGGAAAACGCCAAACTCGCTATCAGCGGCTCCAACTTTTTAGCCACCAAAACCAGCGAATGGGCGACGTTTGCACCGAAAGAAAAACGCCTGCCCGAAGCCTTGGCGTTGGCGGTTAAATCTACGCGCTACGGCTGTCAGAACTGCGACACAGGCAAAGCCTCCAAAGCGGCGTTTGACGTGTTGAAAGACCGTTTCGGCTCCAGCGAATGGAAAAAGAAAACGCCGTACTGGTTTAAAGATGAGGGCTGTGAAACACCTGCCAAGTAAGCACTAAACGCTGGAGTGCAGGCTCTGCCTGCACTTGCAAGCGGAGCTTGCACTCCAGAATACGGAAATCCTTTTATATAGCAACTTACATACAGATTTTTTGCCAAGCACCTTGCTACTTTTATGATGACAACTAACTGGTTTTTCTGGGCAGTGCTGTCGGCTGTCTTTGCCGCTTTCACCGCGATTTTTGCGAAAATCGGCATACGCGGCGTGGATTCTGATCTCGCCACGCTGGTGCGTACCGTCATTATTACTTTCGTACTGTCAGGTTTTATCTGGTTGACGGGCAAATGGAGTAATCCATTGGCATTATCCGCCAAAACGTGGCTGTTTCTCGGACTGTCTGGCGTGGCTACAGGTGCATCGTGGGTGTGCTACTTTCGAGCGTTGCAAATGGGTGATGCCTCGAAAGTCGCGCCTGTCGATAAATTCAGTCTGGTGCTGGTTGCGGTATTCGCGGTTATTTTTCTCGGCGAACGCCCTTCGGTCAGAGAATGGCTGGGTATCGCACTGGTGGCAAGCGGGGTGTTGGTACTCGCTTTTAAGCGGTAAAGTTAGCGGGGCAAATCTGGCAGTCATTCATCGCTGTATTTATTAGCAAACCGTAAAGGCTTGCATGACCGCCAGAATGTCTTTTTGTACATCGGCTAACGGTTGATTGGCTTGAATGATTTTGATGCGGTTTGGTTGCTCGGCGGCGCGACTAAGGTACATATTACGCACCCCAGTGAAAAAACTGATTTTTTCGGCTTCAAAGCGGTCGAATGCGGCGCGTTTTTGGGCGCGTTCCATGCCTATTTCTATCGGGGCATCAAGTAATAGCGTTAAGTTGGGGCGTAAATCGCCTTGCACCAGTTGTTCCAGTAAGGCGATAGTGGCAATGGAGACTTTGCGTCCACCGCCTTGATAGGCGTAGGTGGCATCGGTGAAACGGTCGCATAATACCCAGTCGCCGCGTGCCAGTGCAGGTTCGATGACGTGTTGGATATGTTGAGCACGGGCGGCAAACATCAATAATAATTCGGTGGTGTCGCTAATGCTTTCGCCGTCGATGTCCAAGACCAAGTGGCGGATTTTTTCCGCTAATGCCGTGCCGCCCGGTTCACGGGTGACGGTAACGGCTCTATTCTGCTGTTGTAAATAGTCTTTGATGAAGGTCAGGTTAGTGGTTTTGCCTACGCCTTCGCCGCCTTCTAGGGTAATAAATTTACCGCGTTTCATTGTTTTTGCCTTTGGAATTTGTTCACTGCCTGATTATGTTCGTCTAACGTGGTGGAAAAAACGTGCGTACCGTCACCGCGCGAGACGAAATACACGCTGTTGTTGCTTTGGTCTGGATGAAGGGCTGCATGAATGGCTTCACGCCCCGCCATTGCGATAGGCGTAGGTGGCAAGCCTTTGATTTTATAGGTGTTATAAGGTGTTTCGGTGTGCAGGTCTTGAGAGCGTATGTTGCCTTGGTAGCTATCGCCCATGCCATAAATCACGGTAGGATCGGTTTGCAGCATCATACCTTGCGTTAAACGACGACTGAATACACCTGCTATTTGGGCGCGTTCGGTTTTGGCGGCGGTTTCTTTTTCGACGATAGATGCAAGTATCAGGGCTTCGTAAGGTGTATTGAATGGCAGGTGTTCAGCTTTGTTGAACCATTCTTGCTGTAATACCAACTGCATTTTGTCATAGGCGCGTTTTAACAGCGCGACATCAGTAGTGCGTTTGTCAAAATAGTAGGTATCGGGGAAAAACAGTCCTTCGGGGTGTTTTTCGCTCGCGCCCAGTTTGGTCATTAATTCTTCATTGCTCATGCCTTGTAAGGTATGTTCAAGCTGCGCATTTTTCTCAATAATTTGGCGCATTTCTTTGAAGTTGCGCCCTTCTGGAAAAGTAATGGTGTATTGCTTACTCTTGCCTGACACTAATAGCGTGAGTATGTCGGGAATGGTCGCCCCAGTCGGCAGTTCGTATTCGCCCGTTTTGATTTTTTGGACGGCTTGCTTGCGCACGGCAATCACTTTAAACCATAGCGGTTTTATGAACAGATGCTGGTCGCGTAGTTTATGCAACACTTGCCGAAAAGAATCACCTTTGGCAATGTCGATAGTAACAGGCTGTCCGATAACGGCGGGGGCTTTGAGCGCGTTTTGGTAGCCGCTGACCAGCCAACCACTGGCAAAACTTAATAGTATGAGAAAAACTAGCAGGAGTTTTTTAAGCATTGTGCGTTGCCTGTTGCGTTAGCCAGTGTTGTAGGTATTTGGTTTTGTTGCCGACTGCAAATGCGTGGTTGGCAAGTTGTTTGATGCCCCATATTCCTATTACAGAATTGCAGACAAACAGTTCATCCGCTGCCAGTAAGTCGGCTTTATTATAAGTGTGTTCAATGACGGTTTCATGGCTGATAATCAAGGCGCGTATGATACCAGCAATCCCCGATTGCGTCAGAGTAGCCGTGTAAAGTTGGTCATTTTTGCAGTAAAAAAGATTGCTCATCGTGCCTTCAATCACGCAATCATTTATATCCAGCATGATGCCTTCCTGAATACTGTCATCGTTCCATTCAGCACGCGCAAGCACTTGTTCCAGACGATTGAGGTGTTTCATACCTGCTAAGGTGGGATTTAAACCCAAGCGCGTGTCACAAAATCGGGCAGTAATGCCTTGTGTGGCATAGTTGTCTGGATAAGTCGGAAATGGATGCAGGCTTAATACCCGTGTGGGCTGAATGTCATCGGGTTGCCGATAGCCACGTCCGCCACTGCCGCGTGTGATGATAATTTTCAGTACCGCTTGCTCGACGTGTTGACACAGTTGTCTTATTTCAGTGTGTAATAAATCGAGGTTAGGGCAGGGAATATGCAGACGTTGACAGGCGGCGGTTAATCGGGCGATATGTTGCGTTAAAAAAACCGCTTTGCCATTATGAACGGTAATGGTTTCAAATAAACCATCACCGTATTGAAAACCACGGTCTGTTACGTCGATATGAGTTTGGGCTACGCCATTGACTAGCATCATGATGATGTTGTGAAAAATGAATCCGAAGTTAGGCTTTGTTTGCCAAAAATTCCACCATATCATCATTTTGTACCCGATGATAAATATCTTCTACGGGTAACGTTAAGCCAATGGATTCAAAAGTAACTTCATCACCTAGAAAATAATGGCTTGGTATCCAGCCTTCGTTTCTTCTAAATACTTGAACATCGACAAAATCTTGTTCAATCAATACATATTCTTGCAAGCTGGAAATGTTTATATAAGATAACAACTTAAGGGTGGTATCTTTTTTGCGTGTTGACCTAGATAACACTTCAACAATGATAATCGGCGTTTGAGTAAAATAAGGCTCTGAGTTATCAAAGCGACAATCTACCATCACATCTGGATAAAAGAAATTGGAATTAATCCGTAATTTCATATCTGAACCAAACGGTTCACAGGGCATATTTTCTAAATGATTACCGAATTTTCGGTAGACATTACCTGATATTCTTTCATGATTAGCACTTGCCCCCGCCATTGCATAAACACAACCGTCTATTAACTCATGTTTTATATCACTGCTTAATTCACCCGTTAAGTAGTCGTCTACGCTGATTAAATCGGTGGGTTTTATCGCTAACATGGTGTTACTCCGAGAATAATTAAGCTGATTTACTTAAGAGTAGAGCGGCAATGCGCCGTATGATGTGAAACATTCGGCGACTGAGCGTTAGCGAGAATTACTGGAGCGGTGGGTTAAGCTAGACGTGTGTTTGGCTACTTCAATCAAATAACGCAATGCTTCATTGACTGCTTCGGCACTTGGAAACGTGGCAATAACATCAGGGTCTAACCGAACGGTATCACAAAAGCGTTTACGTCCAGCCCCTAATTTTCTGACCTGCAAGCTTTGTAAATCGTACTCTGGGCGTAAATCATCTTCTATTTCATTTTTGTTCATATGCTTTTCGCTCCGATTGTGTTGCTTCTCTTGCACTGATTATCCGAATCACATTGTCGCGTTCCATATATGAAACGAACAACAACCTACCTTGAATTGATTCACCCAGTAATATAAAACGGTGTTCACTGTGAGAATGGTCTGGGTCGTAGAAATCCACATACAAACGGTCATCAAAAACCGTTTTCGCTTCTTCAAAAGAAACACCATGCTTAGACAGATTAATTACTGCCTTATTATTATCCCATTCATATTCCATTGAAAACTCATAAAAAAATTATATATCTCGTTCCCAAACTCCAGTTTGGGAATGCCTACTACCAAGCTCCGCTTGGTGTGGCATGAACGCGCTGGGCTTTACATTTCAACGATTAACATCAAGCAGAGCTTGGGAACGAGAAAACAGAGTATCTACGCGACTAGAGTTTGGGAATGAGATAAAAGACGGCAACCCAACCTATACAGCTATGATTAACACATCTTATCGCGTTTGTTAGCAACCATTAAGGGCTTTTATCTGTGAAATAAAATTTTCACCATTTTGCTCAACAGTATCAATAATTGCATCACCGTTACAGGCTTTACTAGATTTTTTATAGGAATAGCTTACAAAATACTGAGAGTCACTTAGAGTTTTTATCGTATTCAGTTCAATAGGTTCAATCATATTGCCATAAAACTGACTTAATACCGCTGGAGAAAATGCACCCTTTCTTTTTTGAGGCACAATATATTCAGCAGCGTTTTCACCTTGCCCATGTTCAAGCGAGTCATAAAAAGCTCGAATTACTGTCGCTGAAGTATTGTATTCAGAGGTTATGTCATCATTTTGTAGTAACGTTATATCATCAACCGATACTACTAAGGGTGCATGATGATGTGCGGTAATAGCTGACATTGGCTCAGATAAATAAACATTAACTTCTTTATTAATCCATGATTTCAGATGTTTTGACGTATTAGGTTTTGCAACTAAATGTACTGATGAGAAATATTGTTTACTGTCTGCCATACCTTCTTGATCTTTAATACAAATTGGCTTTTTGAGTTGAAGAATATAGGTTGGTTCTGGTTCATCACCTTGTTTAACACTTTCAAACCCGGGTAGACCAGCGAATATTTCAAATTTTAAATATCCAATTAATTGTTTTGGCTCGTCTTTATCTATATCGAAACAATCGGCCAAAGATTGTCTGACCAAAAACATTCCGACAAGGAAAATTAAAGTGTGAAATTTCATTTTATATTTCCTTTATTCATCTTTACAGTCAGTCAGGTGGGGCATCGCCCACCTTTTTCGGACGCGAACATAATAACTTGCGTCATTATAGGGTGGGCAATGCCCACTCTACATAGCTATGTGTAACCGTTGGGGTTCGTACTACGAATAACGTTTAAATATCAACGTGCCATTCGTGCCACCAAAACCAAACGAATTAGACATGGCAACATCAATTTTCATGTCGCGGGCTGTGTTAGGTACATAATCCAAATCACATTCAGGGTCTGGATTTTCTAAATTAATAGTTGGAGGGGCAATCTGGTTTTTGATAGCTAATGCACTCAGAACTGCTTCAATACCACCTGCCGCACCTAACATATGTCCAATCATGGATTTTGTTGAGCTGATAGCGACTTTATAGGCATGATCGCCTAATGCGGCTTTCATGGCGTGGGTTTCGCCGACATCGCCTGCTGGAGTGGATGTGCCGTGAGCATTGATATAATCAATTTGGTCGGCATTCAAGCCTGCATCACGCATGGCGTTCCTCATGCAGCGTGCCGCGCCTTCGCCGCCTTCAGAGGGTGTAGTAATATGATAGGCATCGCCGCTCATGCCGTAACCGACCAGTTCAGCGTAAATTTTTGCACCACGCGCAAGTGCGTGTTCCAGTTCTTCAAGAACGACAACACCTGCACCATCACTAAGGACAAAACCATCACGGTCTTTATCCCACGGACGACTGGCACCTTGTGGATTGTCATTACGACGCGATAAGGCTTTTGCAGAAGCAAACCCACCCATTGCAGTGGGGGAGGTTGTACAACGCTCTGCACCGCCTGCAATCATGACATCGGCATCGCCGTATTGGATTAAACGCGCTGCATCACCGATGTTGTGTGTGCCTGTGGCACAGGCGGTGACGATAGCAAAATTAGGGCCTTTCAAACCATATTTAATGGAGAGATTGCCAGAAATCATGTTGATGATATTTCCGGGAACGAAGAAAGGCGAGATGCGACGTGGGCCGCTTTTTTCATAAGTGGCATAACATTCTTCTATGCCGGTAATGCCGCCGATACCTGAACCTATGGCAACACCGATACGTTCAGCATTGGCTTCGGTGACTTCTAAACCTGAGTCTTCAAACGCCTGACAGCCTGCCGCGATACCGTAATGGACAAAACCGTCCATACGTTTTGCGTCTTTTTCAGCGATATATTGAGTAATATCAAAGTTGCGTATGACACCGCCAAAAGTGGTGGCAAAGGCGGCAATATCAAAAGAATCAATAGGGCTGATGCCACTTTTGCCGTTAATAATGCCAGTCCAAGTATCTGCGACTGTATTGGCTAAAGGCGTAACTGCGCCTAATCCAGTTATGACAACTCGACGTTTGCTCAATGTGATGTACCGTAAAAAAGAGAGGGAGGAAATAAGGGGGGCAGTTATTTAGTGGATGAACAAGTGTTCACCCACTAAAATCAGTATTAGGCGTTTTTTGTTACATAATCAATAGCTTGCTGAACTGTAGTGATCTTTTCAGCGTCTTCGTCTGGAATTTCACATTCAAATTCTTCTTCAAGAGCCATAACGAGTTCAACTGTATCCAGAGAATCTGCACCAAGGTCATCTACGAATGAAGCATCATTTGCGATTTCTTCTTTAACGCCCAATTGCTCTGCAACAATCTTTTTTACTCGTTCTTCGATGTTACTCATAATTATTATCCTCAACCTGTAAGTTCATAAGCCTGACTTACAATAGTATTGTTATTGGTTTTTACTAGAAATCCCGTTTCTGGAAATTCCAGACGGCGGGGGGAATTATACTTGATATTTTTACAATATCACAACATTAAGCCATAAACATGCCGCCATTGACATGAATGGTTTCGCCCGTAATATAAGCCGCGCCTTCGGATGCTAAGAAGGAAACGGTGTGGGCAATTTCTTTTGCTTCGCCTAAACGAGCAAGTGGAATACCCGCTAATAAGGTATTTTTAATATCATCATTTAATTCGCGAGTCATGTCGGTATCAATAAAACCCGGTGCGACGGTATTGATGGTGATATTACGCGAACCGACTTCTTTTGCCATTGATTTACTAAAGCCGACCATGCCTGCTTTGGCGGCTGCATAGTTTGCCTGTCCTGCATTGCCTGTACTGCCAACGACAGAGGAAATGTTAATAATACGTCCTGTTTTGGCTTTCATCATGCCGCGTAATACCGCTTTGCTCATGCGAAATACAGAGGTTAAGTTGGTATTGATGATGTCATCCCATTCTTCATCTTTCATGCGCATCAGTAAGTTATCGCGGGTAATACCTGCGTTATTGACCAGCACTGCGGGTGTGCCGATGTCATCGTTGACGGTTTTGATAAATACCGCAATGGATTCGGCATCTGCGACATTCAGCGTCATTCCTTTACCGTTTTCAGCCAGAAAGCCACTGATGGCTTCTGCGCCGCTGTCAGAGGTAGCTGTTCCGACTACAAAAAAACCATCTGCGGCTAAGCGTTCGGCGATGGCTCTACCGATACCGCGACTTGCACCTGTTACTAAAGCGATTTGCTTAGTCATGAATGTTCTCCAATGCCTCATTCAAGGTTTCTGGGTTATAAATACTGTAATGCGCGGCATCCTTAGCTATGCGTTTATTGAGTCCGATTAAGACTTTACCCGGCCCGCATTCTACAAAGCGCGTCACGCCTTGGTCGTGCATGAATTTAATGCTGTCTACCCAGTTTACAGGTCTGTACAGTTGTTCTTTTAATGCGTTGCGGATGACTTCAGGCGCACTGTGCGATGCGACATCGACATTGTGTATCAGGGTCATTTTCGGGGTATTGATAACCGTATTTTGCAAGTATTCGTCTAATTTTTCGGCGGCAGGGTGCATTAATGCACAATGTGAAGGGACGCTGACAGGTAGTAATAGCGCACGTTTTGCGCCCATTGTTTTTGCGATAACCATTGCGCGTTCAACCGCCGCTACGTTACCCGCAATCACTACTTGACCGGGGGCATTAAAATTGACTGCCGAGACGATTTCATTATCAGCGGCTTCATTACACGCTTTAACCACTTCATGATCTTCCAGACCTAAAATAGCCGCCATTGCACCGATACCCGCTGGTACGGCTTCCTGCATTAATTGTCCACGGGTGGCAACTAATTTGATTGCATCTTCAAAATGAATCGCACTGGCGCAGACTAAGGCTGTGTATTCACCGAGACTATGCCCCGCGACCCAATCAGGACGAACCGTGCTGTGTTTACACCAGACATTCCACACCGCAAAACCTGCCGCTAACATGACAGGTTGGGTATTCTGGGTTTGATTCAGTTCTTGTTCTGAGCCGTTGACTATTGCCCATAAGTCTTTGCTTAAGGCATCGGAGGCACGTTCAAAAATATGTTTAACTTCAGGATAACTTGCCGCTAAGTCCTGCAACATACCCACAGACTGCGAAGCCTGTCCTGGAAAAACAAAAGCTAAATTATAGGCTTGTTCATTCATCGTTATATTCTCGTGATAGGCAGACGTTAGTATTTGATTAATGCAGAACCCCAAGTGAACCCTGCACCAAAGGCTTCCAATAATACCACTTGTCCGCGTTGAATTCGTCCGTCACGCACGCCTTCATTAAACGCCAGTAACACGGAAGCCGAGGAGGTATTGCCTTGGTTTTCCAAGGTCATAATGACCTGATCCATTGATAATTTTAATTTTTTTGCCGTTGCCGCAATAATACGGCTGTTGGCTTGATGCGGCACTAACCAGTCAATATGTTCTTGACCTAAATCATTGGCTTCCAGTGTTTCATCAACAATTCTGCCCAACGTATTCACCGCAACTTTAAACACTTCATTGCCGCGCATACTGATATAACCTGCTTTTTGTTCAGTTGATGTCGGGCAATACAGTAATTCTTCATACTCACCGTCGGAATGAATATGCGTCGATAAAATGCCTTTTTCTTCTGCGGCAGTCAGTAATACCGCACCTGCACCGTCACCAAATAAAATACAGGTGGTTCTGTCTGTCCAATCGACAATACGCGAACACACTTCCGAACCAACGACCAGCACGGTTTTAGCTGTCCCTGATTTAATGTATTGATCGGCAATGCTTAAACCGAAAATAGAGCCAGAACACGCCGCCTGTATGTCGAATGCCACGGCGTGTTTAACGCCTAAGCGTTTTTGCAATAAACACCCTGTGCTGGGATAAACTCGATCAGGTGTCCCTGTGGCAACAATAATTAAATCAATGGTTTCAGGATCAATTCCTGCCATCTCAATGGCTTGTCGCGCGGCAATTTCTGCCATGCTAGAAGAGGTTTCATCCGCCGCTGCAATACGCCGACTTTTGATGCCTGTACGCTCATAAATCCAGCTGTCAGAGGTATCGACGGTTTCTGATAATTCTTCGTTGGTGAGAATTTTTTCGGGTAAATAACCGCCAGTGCCGATTACTTTTGAATAATAAGTCATGCGTTGTTTCTCAGTGCTAAGGTTTTTTCAACTTGTTCGCTTATTTTACGAATCACATCTTGCTTGACTTCAACCTCAGCCAGTTGAATCGCCGTTTTAAATGCCAACACATCCGCACCACCATGACTTTTAATCACCAAGCCGCGTAAGCCCAAGAAACTCGCGCCATTATAAAGTCGTGGGTCAATGCGCTTTTTAAAGGATTTAAGTACAGGATAAGCCAGTAATCCCGCCAGTTTAGTCAGATAGTTTTTACTAAAGGCTTCTTTTAAGGCAAAGCCAATCATTTTTGCCGCGCCTTCAATGGATTTAAGCGCGACATTACCGACAAAGCCATCAGCAACAATTAAATCTACTTGCACCGATCCTGCATTTAACGAATCGCCTTCCACATAACCGATATAATTTAAGGTAGATAATCCTAGTAATTTTGCCGCTGATTTAACTTGCTCATTACCTTTCATGTCTTCTTCGCCGATATTCAATAAACCCACTCGTGGGTTATCAATCCCTTCGACCGCTTTTACCAGCTCATTACCCATTACGGCAAATTGAAATAAATGCTCGGCAGTACAATCGACATTCGCACCTAAATCTAAAACATGAGTGTGACCATGAATAGAGGGCAGGGTAGAAATAATCGCAGGGCGATCAATCCCTGGAATCATTTTTAACACAAAGCGGGCGGTTGCCATTAATGCCCCTGTATTACCCGCACTCACACAGGCATCAGCAACACCATCACGCACTAGATTAATAGCCACGCGCATGGAAGAATCTTTTTTATTTTTCAGCACTTTTGCGGGCGATTCGTGCATTTCAACACACTGAGAGGCGTGCTGAATAGATAATCTGCCTGAATAAGCGACTAATTCTTGTGCTAATAACGGCTTAAGTACCGCTTCGTCACCGACTAAAATTAGCGTTAAGTCTGGATTGTTTTTTAAACAATCCAACGATGCAGGAATGGTCACTTTAGTACCATGATCCCCACCCATTGCATCAATCGAAATGGTTAAACTCACGTTGACGAATGACTCCACCGTTATTATAAAAAAGCCGAATCAGAACTGATTCGGCATAGCATTAGCGTAATGCGTGAAGAAGATGATTAATCTTCGTCAACCGCCGCGCCTACGATTTGACGACCTTTGAAGTAACCATCTGGAGTCATGTGATGACGCAAATGAGTTTCGCCTGTAATCGGGTCTTGCGACAATGCTTTTGCTGTTAAAGAATCGTGTGAACGACGTTGACCACGTCTTGAACGGGTCACTTTACTTTTCTGTACGGCCATTATAAATCTCCAGTATTTTTTAGGGTGGCTAAGATGGAAAAAGGGTTTTCACGCACCGGCGTTGAGTCCTGCGCGGGAGTATTGGTTTTGTTAGTGTCCGAAGGCGGAACAAAACAACTATGTTGATGTTTGGGATAGTCAGGTAAATTCAATAACAACTCGTCTTCAATGAGATCTTTAAGCAGCATGGTCTCTTCGACAACCAGTAACGGCTCATAGTCTTCAGTCAAGCGATTCGCCTGCTCTACAGATTTGACAATACCTAACTTAACGACATTATCCACAGGCCATTCAATCGCCTGTAAACAGCTCTGGCATTTCAGTTGCAGAGCTGTTTGAACGCGCCCCTCAATTTTAGGCAAGTGTCCTTCCCGACCAAAAAAAAGCTCAACCGTCACCACGCCTGAATCATCAAACAGCAAATCTGCTATTCGCGGCAAGCTACTAACGGCTATTTGTCCCTTTAATTCGCCGCGTTTATCAGCCAAGTGCAAGGGTTCTATAATTTCGGGTAATCTATTCAACATAACTTTTCAATCATATCTGGAAACGCTAAATGCGTCAAATGCTAAATAATAAATTGATAATAGTTAGTATGGTTATTAGGTTAATAAAATTTTACCAAAAACAACATGATGACATAATCAGTTGACCGTTTATGTTAAGGTTTTAGCACTAAATAAAACGGAGTCTTACAATGGCAAAAACCAGCAAAGCGCACGACAAAACCGCCGTCCGCCTCACCCAAATTTTACTCAAACTCAACAGTGGAGAAAAGTTAAACCTATATCAACTTGCCGATGAATTCAAAGTCACCAAACGCACCATTCAGCGCGACTTACTCGAACGTTTCGCCTTTCTACCACTTATTAAAGACAACGGCTTATTCTATCTGGAAGCCTATTATTTAGGTAAACTCACCAGCCACGACATTGAACGCTTTGCTTGCTTAACAGGCGTTAAAGCCCTGTTTCCTGTATTAAAAGATGATTTTTTACGCGAACTGTTTGATGCGCGTATCACCCAAGCCTATCTGGTTAAAGGACAGCATTACGAAGACCTTTCGCAAAAAACCGACCAATTCAAACAACTGGAACAAGCTATTATAAAACACCAGCACATCCAGTTTAACTACAAAGACAAAACCTACCGCGCCCAACCCTATAAATTAGTCAATCACACAGGAATATGGTATCTCGCCGCCATTGCTGATGAACAACTCAAAGCCTTCAGCTTCAGCAAACTAAAAAATATCATTATCGAAACCGCGCAGTTTACCCCCAACGCAGAAACCCACCAGCGCATCGAACAAGAAGACGGCATCTGGTTCACCGCCACCAAACGCGAAGTCATACTGAAAATAGACAGCTCCGTTGCGCATTATTTTCAACGTCGCGACCTGCTTCCTCATCAACACATCGACAAAATTCTGGAAGACGGCAGCTTAATCATCTCCTCCCGCATCGCCCACGACCACCAAATCCTACCGCTCATCCGCTACTGGCTACCCAACGTCCACGTTATCAGCCCAGATGAACTACGACACAGCTTATTACAAGGCTTAAACACCTACCTAAACAACAATACGGAGATTCAATAGCATCAATATACGGAGTCCAAAACACGTTTTGGGCTTCTGAAGCTTCATCTGTGAGTAATTGAGATAATTCTTATCAAAAAACAAAAATATTTTCATTTTCTCTAAAAAAATAATACAAAATGACACAACCTGTCATTGCAGTATGTTATCGTCTGACGCTTTAAAAATATCAAAGAATAATCGTCATGAACCAAGCACATTCGCCCATTATTATCGACAACGAAACAGGTTTTATCCTTGATGAAACCACCGAAGAGCAACTTGCCGACCAATCGGCAGCAGAACTGTTCGACACCGAAGACAACGCCAAAAAAACCAGTAACGTGCTTGCTGATTTTGTTGCTTCTTACTCGCAACATAAAAACACCTTGCCATTAGAAGAATGGCTCAATCAAGAATTTGCCAACTATCCCGATATTTGGGTAAGTGATGCTGAACGCCACGAAACCGCATTACAAGTTATCGAAACCATCCAGCAAGCCAATGAAACTAAAGTCGATTTGTACGCCCACCTAGACAAAGGCAAAAGCCGTGAATCATGGTTGGCAAGGAAAATTGAGCAAGGCGCGAGTAGTGCGGGTGTGGTTAATGTGGGCGAATATGCGCGAAGCATTGATAAAGCATTAGAAACTGCCACCGACGAAATGGCAGATATGATTTTAAATAATGGTCAGGATTTTGTTATCAGCAGTGCTAGACAATTACACGGTTTTATTGCCGAAGCCGATTTAGCCAATCAATTCAATATCAATGCGACTACATCAGGTTCAACGCTAACCGCCGAAGTGCCTAGCGTGACTACGCTCAATTCGCCAGACATTATCATCAAAGATGCAACAGGTAAGGTACTTGAAAATATCCAAGTCAAATTATACCAACCGAACGAAACGGGTCTAAAAGCATTAATCAAAAATATTGAAACGCATGATTACGGCGATTCTACGATTATCGTCAACAAAGAACACGTTGAAGCCTTGCGTGAAAAATTTCCCGATTTGAAAATATCCAGTCAATATGAACGCGGCGGCGTATCTATGACAATGGACGATTATGAAAAACACAAAGCCGCACAACAAAAAGCCCAACTAGAAAAAGAACTCAAACAATACGACTGGAACGATGCCAGCCGCATGAACATTGCCAAAGAAATTGGCAAAAAAGCCCTCATCGGCGCGGCGTTCAGCGCGGGTTTTCAAGGGGCAAGAATTTTAGGGCGGCGCGTCTGGAACAACCTCACAGGCAAAGAAAACCAAACCGCCAACGAAGACCTAAAAGAATTTTTTGACTCCTCAATAAAAAACGCGGCGTGTGTCGGTGTCCAAGTCGCCGTCTCTGGTGCGTTAGTCGTGGCAGTCAAAAGCGGCTGGATAAAAGTCCTGCAAAATACACCCGCAGGACAACTGGCTAATATTGCATACATCGGTTTGGAAAACGCCAAATGCTTAATCAAATTCGCCAACGGTGAACTGACTGCCGATGAAACACTGGATGCTATGGGTAACACCACTTGTTGTGCAGTCGGTGGCATTTATGGTGCGCTTCAAGGCGCGGCGTTGGGTGCAGAAATCGGTGCATTAACGCTAAATCCTATTGGTATCGCCATCGGGAGTTTTATCGGTGCAGTCGTCGGTGGTATCGCGGGCAGTGCGATTGCCGAACCGCTTTATCAAGGCGGCAAAGCCATTGTTAAAACCGCCGCAAAAGTTATTCAATCCGCTTATGAAGGCACAAAAGCAATGGCGAAAAACGTGTTTAATACCGTAACATTCGGATTGTTTGCCTAACTCAAAACGTAGGTCGGGTTAGCGATAGCGTAACCCGACACAATGCGGCATGATTGTCGGGTTACGTTGCACTAACCCGACCTACTTTTTATGTTATTTAACCATCACAAAGGACACCATGAGACCCATTAAATTTGATTTACCGCTTAATGGCACACGAATTGCAACTTTAGAGCAATTGGAAGGGAATTTAACGCCTGAAATTCTTGAGCCGTTTCGGTCTGGGAAATTGGCTAAATGGTTGCGAGTGCGTAAGTTGGATGAACAAGCGGAAGCTGTTGAAGCGTTGCTTGCTGGTGATAATGAACGAGAAATGCAATTGCTGAAAAGTTTATATGGGTTGTTTGGTGGTGAAACTGACAATGATTTATTGCAAGTGGCGATTGCAGAACGCAAGCGGTCATTGCCTTCATCACAAGAAAGCTACGATATGGAGTTAGAGGCAGTTAAAACAGCATTTGAAAAAGAAATAGAATTGATTAAATCAAAATATGAAATAGAACAAACGAAAAATAGCATTAAGAACAATATCGATATTGAAAAAATTTCAGAAATTATTGGCACTACTTTGTTCACATTAAATGATATGGGTAATATTTAGTATATCAACTGACTATAAAGATATTAATCTAATTATACAAAATCTTTATGATGAAATTAATGCAGTGCTTGAAGAATTAGGTTTAATTAAAATGTCTATTTTTAATAATCAAATAAGACATCTTGTTGATGTAATTAGAAAATCAAAACACGCGTCGTCTAAATTATCGAAATTTGAAGAATCAATTATTAGCGTTAATTGTACTGATATTTTTAATGCTAATACGGTTATTATTTTATTGAAAACATATCGAGATAAGTCGAAGTTATTAATTTTAGTGCTGAGAATTATGGCAGAATATTTTGATGCTATAAAAGTAAATGATAACAGTAATGATGATAATTTTTGTCAAATGCTATGTATTGGCAAAGGACTAAAAGAGTTGTTGAACATTACTATTATTGATACGAATAAAAATTATGCGACAAATGAAAATATCAAAGTTAATATTTCAGGTTACCTAGAAATTTAGTCAGGTAGGGTGGGCAAGCAAAAAGACGCTTGCCCACCCTACCTGACTATTTAAAAACATTCCAATACT
>JAURYI010000130.1 GCA_030654015.1 Methylococcales bacterium
CACGCCATTTATGGTATGTTAAAAACAAATAAAACTTTTGAAGGGGCTAGATTTTATTCTTTGCCCCTCCAAGTTAATTCACACGCTATTTTGTGACTTTTTCAAATAGCGGACTTGCGTTTTAAGAGAGTATCTACAAACTGGAATACAAACCTAGGTTTGTACTCCGATAATTTTAACCAAATATACTGTTCCAAACCGATTTCGCGCCTTCCCAAGCACGGCTTGCTGTTTCACACACCGTTCTAACTGCCGACTTAGCCGCACTGGCAACAATGCTAACGCCTGTATTCACAATCTCCGCAACTTTTTTACCCGCCGCCGCACCGATAACGCGCCCGACTTTAGCACCTAACACCGCCGCCGCTGGATTAAATAATCCACCAATCGCCGCGCCAACAGTCGCCCCGATATTACCGCCAACGGTTTTACAGGTGATGTCAACCACCGCCATGACTCTGGCGGCGGCTTTATCAATCAGGTAATCCAGCGCGTCTATCGGTTCAAGCTCTTTTTGTTCGACTTTATACGCCACTTTTGCGGAGGTTAAACCTGCGTCAACGGTGGCGGTGATTTGAATCGTGGAGGCTTCGTTCAACTCTTCAACTAACAGCTTGTGCTTTTTGGCAATCTCCACCGCCGCCGCGACAACTTTTTTAACGTCGTTGTCAGTTTCGGCATCTAATGGGGCATCAAAATAGGCTTGTGCAATCGTGCTTTCCTGTTGGCTGTCAGTGCTGACCGTTTCCAAGGCAATCGCACTGAGCAAGGTGTTGAGTTTCAGCTCGTCTTTTAAATTGGTGGCTATCGCGTCTTTGTTTAAATCGGTAAAACTGTTGGAGGCTAATTCAGCAATGACATTTATATCGGTTTCGCCATTGCTGAGTTGTTTGAATAGCGCGACATTGCCGCTGTTCATGGCGGTTTTTGCCGCTTCGATGATGCTGTCTTGTTCGGCTTGCGGCAGGTCTTGTATGGCTTTATTTAAGTTGTCGCGTAACCAGATAGTTAATGACAGCCCTTTGTTTTTGTAGCGTTGAATGTCTTGATACGCCAGACTGATGGCATCAATAGTGGCGGAAATCTGTACTACGGTTTGTGTTATGTCGGCTTCGGAGCTGTAGGCGTTGGAGTCGCTTAGCAGTTGGTAGAGAAAATCATCTATGGGTTGTTGATTGTTTGCATATTTTTCTAATGCGTCATTAATCAGGCTGATGCCTTGTTGGGGGAGGATGTTTTCTATTGGGTTTTTCATGGGCTAGCCGTTTAAGGGTTGGGGGGATGGATTAAGGCAATTTGCGGATGATGCTATGGAATCAAAAATCATGATTTTTGACTCCGCGTGTCATTATCATTTTTAAAACTCCATCGTCTCAGGTGCGACGCGGATCATTTCGTCAATGCTGGTTAAGCCAGCGGCGACTTTTTCGGCGGCACTTAGGCGTAATGGGCGCATTCCTTCGGCAATGGCTTGTTTTTGCAGCAGGGTGTTATCGGTATCGGCGGACATTAATTTTTTCAGGGTAGGGGAGTTGACGAGGATTTCATAAATGCCGATTCTGCCTAAATAGCCTGTTTGCCGACAGTCCAGACAGCCGACCGCCTGATAAACCTGTGCGGGTTTTTTGGCTTTAAACGGGGCGATTAAGCTGAACCATTGTTCATCATCAATGCTGACGGGTTTTTTGCAGGATTTGCATAACAGCCGTAGTAAGCGTTGCGCCATTACGCCTAAGATGGTTTGTTGAATGAGGTAATCAGGCACGCCTAAGTTTAACAACCGTGTGATGGCGGAGGGCGCGTTGTTGGTGTGCAGGGTGGAAAATACTAAATGCCCTGTGAGCGAGGCTTGGATTGCCATTTCAGCGGTTTCTAAATCGCGGATTTCGCCGACCATGATAATGTCGGGGTCTTGGCGCATCAGGGTGCGAATGCCGCTGGCGAAAGTCAGCCCGATATTGGGTTGCACCTGCATTTGGTTGAAGCTGGGTTCGATTTGTTCAATCGGGTCTTCGACGGTGCAGAGGTTAATTTCCGAGGTGGCAAGGTGTTTGAGTGTGGAATACAGCGTAGTGGTTTTGCCTGAACCTGTCGGGCCTGTGACTAATACAATGCCGTGCGAGTGTTGAATCATGGTGTTCCAGATGACTTGTTCACGCTCATTGAAACCCAGTTGCTGATAGTTGCGCAACAGCACTTCTGGGTCAAAAATCCGCATGACGATTTTTTCGCCAAACGCGGTGGGCATGGTGGACAGCCGTAATTCAATTTCTTTTTTTTGTAGGCTTTGGGTTTTAATGCGCCCGTCTTGCGGCAGACGTTTTTCAATGATGTTCATGCGCCCCATGATTTTTAAGCGACTCAATACCGCCGCCATAATCGCGGCTGGCAGTTGATAAACGTCGTGCAGAATGCCGTCGATTCTAAAGCGCACGTTGCCCTGTTTGCGGCGCGGTTCGATATGAATATCACTGGCGCGTAAATCAAACGCATACTGTAATAACCAGTTGACCAGATTGACGACGTGCTGATTATTAGCATCTAAATCACTGGCTTTGCCCAGTTCAATCAGTTGTTCAAAGTTGTAAATGGTGTTGGTGGCTTTGCCCGCCGAGTTGTCGGTCGCGCCTTTTAACGATTTGGCGAAGGCGTAAAATTCGCCTAAATAACGAATAATTTCATCGGGATTGGCAAGTACGCGCTTGATTTGCCCAGTTTGAATTTTGGCAACATCAATTTCCCAACTGCGCACAAAGGGTTCTGCGGTGGCAATAACGACTTCTTCGGGGCTGACGCGAATCGGCAGGATTTTGTAATTCAGCGCGTAGGCGTGGCTGTAAACGAGGGTAACGGCGGCAACATCAATTTTCAACGGGTCGATGTAGTAATACGGCAGATTAACTTTTTTTGCCAGCCAGCGCGTGAGTTCTTCCAGCGTAAACGGTTTGCCAAACTGGGTTTGATCGCCAACTCCGCAATCAATCACGATATTCAGCGGGTGTTTGGTTTGGCTTTTGGAGGTTGCGCCATAATGCAGGCATTTTTCATAATCACTGGCGGAAATCAGGCAGTCATCCTGCAACCAGTGCAGCACTTGGTGAATGCTTAATTTAGCGTCTTTGGGTTGGTTGCCAGTATCAGTATTGAGCATAATCTATCTATGATTTTTTGAATTGAGTCATCATTTTATTATAACCGTTCGTGGTAATCTGCAACCGTCAAACAAATAAGAGGCTTTTATGAACAATGCTAATGAGACAAATAACATTGCGGTCAGTTCGGCAGAAATTTTAAGTATTCAATCGTATATTCAAAGCAAAAATACCGCCGTATTAACCATTATGTTCACCGACATAAAAGGTTTTACGGATCTGACCGAACAAAAAGGCGAGCAATACGCGACGCAATTCAGAACGCATCACGATGAGATTTTAACGCAGGTGATTGAAGCAGACGGCGCGGGTTTAATCATCAAATTTATCGGTGATGCGGTGATGGCGGTATTTTCCGAACCCAGTGTGGCGGTAGAACGTGCGTTAAAAATTCAGCAACGGCTGGATGAATTCAATACCTCACAACAGGCGTTTGAGCCGATAAACGTGCGTATCGGTCTGCATACGGGGCAGGTGTCTATCGGTAATACCTTGCAAGCCGATGTGTTCGGTCGTCATGTCAATCGCGCCGCGCGGATTGAAAGTTTAGCTGATGGCGGGCAGATTTATTTAAGTTACACCGTGTTTGACAGTGCCAAAGGCTGGTTGGCGAATCATAAAAATATCCGCTGGCACAATCACGGACGCTATTATCTTAAAGGCATCGACGAAGCCATTGAAATTTATGAAGTGCTGGCGCGTGAACACGCGACTCCCAAAGCCCCGCTACACGGCAATAAACAACGCAGTTTCCCCAAACTGCTCACCAGCGTGATATTAGTATTAGTGACTGCCGCGATTACCGCCGCCGTGTTTTACCTGCAAAAAGCCGAGGTGTATTTTGTGCGTTTTTATCCAGACAGTATGTATCTGGACAATGCACAACCTATTGCCTTGGCAGGAGAAAAACCCGACCAATCCAGAAAAGTCATCACCGATATTAAACGCGGCAAACATATCGTGCATTATGAGGTGACGCATTCATACCGTTATTATGCGGATTTGGATATTCAACGCGGCATTAACAATATCGAACTGAAATTCAAAGAACTGCGTTTGCCCAGTGTGCAACGCACTGTTTCATCGTTAGCAAAAGAAAATAAAGTACAAGAACAGCAGACGTTTAGTTACGCGCTGTATGATAATAATGGCGATAAAATCCCGTTTTCCGTGGATATAAATTTACAATTAAGCAGCTACCCTGACAGCAAAAATACCGATGTGATTCATGACCAATATGCAGGTGCAGTAACGATAAACGGTAAAGCCCACGACATTACCGCGCATGAATTCACCCACAAACGTTCTGACCCTGATGCACAACGCAGTGAACCTGTGCTTATTTATGAAGACGCTTACCACGCCTATTACTATAAATATCGCGCCTATCAAGTCAGCTTTGAGTTTGAGGTGTATGCGGTGTTTAAGCCTGTGCGATTGTAGAGACGTTGAGACTGTGAAAGTATTCATGTGGGAGAGGCTTTAGCCTCGCTTTTCGGGGCTAAAGCCCCTCCCACATGATATAAAAACAATGACTTGCAAAATTAAAAACCGTTTTGCAAGGTTAATGTCGGGTTACGGCAAGCCTAACCCGACCTATGAACTATCCATTGACGTAACGCCGCATACCCCGTTTTAAGATGCGGCATTGCCCAGCGTCCTGCCAACACACTCACTATCAATAAGGCGACTGCAACCCGATAAAATCCTTGTTCAGCGCGTTCTGCCAAGGGGCGCAACGCGCTAATATCAACCGCGCGGTCTTGAATTTTGCCGTGTCGATACAGCCAGTGCATCACGCCTGTGAAATACAGAAAACACACGCCTAAGCCTGTGATAAACCACATAAATCGTCCCAGAGTACCCAAGGCTTCGCCAGTATGTAATGGCCACAACCATTCCAGCATCGTTTCACCCGTGGAAAAAGTCGCAGGATTGCGCACTTCTTTGATTTGCCCGCTCCAGCGGTCTACCCACACGGTGGTAAATGGGTGACGTTGGTTGATTTCACTGGGCTGGCGTAAGTTGATACGGTAAATGCCTGTGTCACCTGCGGGTGTGGTCACGCGGCGCAGTTCCGCGCGTGGAAAGCCCGCTCTGGCGATAAATTCCGCTGATTCCAAGCCTGTCGGGTTTTTGTTCGGTCTGGCGGTGCTGATGAGGGTGCGCCCTGTTTCGCCGTGTTCCATGCCTGACGCACCGACCATATTTTCCAATACTTCTGGATAACTGAGTTGTATGCCCGTGAATGCTAATACCAATAATGCAGGGGCAATCACTAAGCCAAGCAACCGATGTACATCAAACAGTAAGCGCATGAGTCCTGCATTATGGCGCACGGTAAAGGCTTGCAATAATCGCCGTGCGTCTGACCACCATAAATACAAGCCTGTAGTGACCGACACCATCAGCAACACACCGAATAAGCCAATCACATTCCAGCCAAATTTATCCAGCCGTAGTTGGGTGTGCATATCCAATAACCAAGTGGTGAACGTTTGTCCCCAATAACGGCTGGTGACCACGTCGGCAGTGTACGGATTCACCGACACCATCAATGGCGCATATAACTCAAAAAAAGTTTTGCCGGGTTTGTCATACCACGCGGTCAGCATACTGTGCGGGGTGCGCGGCATTTCCAATGTCCACGCGCCTGTTAAATCAGGGTGCGCATTTTGTACGGCACGCATGATTTTATCCAGCGATTGCCGTTGTCCTGCGGGATGTTCAATGACTAATTGTGGATTTAAAAATTCGTCGATTGCTTCACGGTACACGCTGACACTGCCCGTCAAACCCATCAGGGCGAAAAAAAAGCCGATAAATAAGGCTAGATACAGGTGAATTTTGAGCCAAGTGGCGCGTTGCAAGAGACGATTCATGAGTGTCGATAAATTAACCATTATCCCACAGGATGCTTCGCTGTCATTTCTCCAAGAACGCCAAAATTCAGTTATTTTTTGTGCTTTTCGTGTCTTTCGTGGACAAAAACGCTCAGGTTAATTAATGATAAAAGCTACCTACTATCACAATCAGCAATTCGTGCGGCAAAAGCTTTAATCACTCGCTGTTTGTCTGCCTATGTCATCATTTTGTTACATCGCCATCATCATGTTGTCATAACTTTAAAATAATATTTCCAATGAAAAATTCTCTGTCGTGAACAACGGGAGGTTATCACTACAGTCGTTTAAAAATACTATTTGAACGCGATGTTTGACTTTCAATAAAGTGCATCGACCAAATACCGATTACGCCTAAGCACAATGAGGCGGAGAAAACCAGCTCACCCCGACTGCCGATACTTTGTTTCAGTGCTTCACGAACGGCGATTAAAGCCCCGAAAGAACCAATGACCGAAACAATGTAAGATAAAACAACTAGATAGGTATTATGGTTTGCCATTTTCGATCTCTATGTGAATTTGATTAAAATAATGTGTAGTTTTTGATATGGATAGTATTAAGTCGATATAGCCTACCTCAGTTTACAAATATATCAAATCAAGTCAGATAAGTTAATACTAATTTAGGTTCAAAAATGAATAATGAAGAATTTTTTAATATCTCCGAGCTAGAGCAAGCGGGAAAAACACAAGAAGGGTTTGTTCTTCTTACACGTCTTGTTGACGAAAAACATCCGTTGGCATTGCTTGATATGTCTCTTAGGTGTTATTCAACCGAAGGTTTTGTCTATCCAATTCAAGCAATTCCGACCGATGTAAAGAAAAGCGAAGAATATGCTGTGCAAGCAAAGAAGGAATTGGAGAAATTATCCGCCGCTGGAGATGGTGAAGCCAAACGAATGTTAGCAGAAATATATTTGGGTCATTGGCATCCTATCCATGAAAAATCTATAGAAAAAGCAGAGCAGCTGTTTCTTGAAGCATACGAAGCAAAATGTTATTTCGCAGCTAATGAACTGGCGACATTTTATGTTGGAAGTGACCTTGAAAAAGCGAAATTCTGGTATCAGGAAGCCGAGCGGCACAATTGCAGGGTAATACAGGATGATAGGCTTGAAACATGATAGCTTGGTAGGTCGGAATAAACCTTATGGAGCAAAAGCGACAGAAGGCGTTTCCGACATTTCCATGCGTTGTCGGAAACGCCTGTTCTGCGCCTTAGCTTGAACAGGCTTATTCCGACTTACAAATCAAGCCGAAAAAGACGAGCCACAACCGCACGTTGTGGTTGCATTCGGGTTGCGAATCACAAACTGCGCACCTGATAAATCTTCTTTATAGTCAATTTCAGCACCCGTTAAATACTGGATGCTCATGGAGTCAATTAACACGGTTACGCCGCCGTTAGCGACGCTGGTGTCATCTTCGTTGACTTCTTCATCAAAGGTGAAACCGTATTGAAAACCAGAACAGCCGCCGCCTGACACATACACCCGCAATTTCAGGTTATCGTTGCCTTCTTCTGCGATGAGTTCGCTGACTTTGTTTGCCGCACTGTCCGTAAAAATAATCGGATTGGACATATATACTCTCTATCTATTTGAAATAAAAATAAAATTATGACTATTCCTAGTGTTACAGTCAAGAATTATGGATATAAAAATCAGCATTGATAAAATGGGGTCTTAGGATAAATCATGCAGGGCAGGTTGTAGGATATTTTCTGCTTAACCCGCTTCAAAATCCAGTTTACATAAGTCTTTCGCTTTGTGTAATCGCCCGTTTAATAACGCTGCTATCAGCTCTTCAATGCGGCGCATATAAACATCGGTATGTTCACCGAAGGCTTCGGGCAGGTGTTCGCGTTCCAGAGCTGATAAATGCCCATCGAACGCAGCGGACACACACAGTAAATCTAAAATAAAATAGCGTTCGTCTTCAGTGACTTCGTTAAGCAGGGCAAGAAAATCCTCCCAGTTGTCGTATTCACGGCTGTCTTCTATGGCAAAGGATTCACACATTTTCACCAATAATACCAGCATATTGGGGTGGTGGTTTTGTGATAACACCATCATGGTAGCGACGGCACGGATTGCGCCTTCTCTGGCTTTAGGCGATAGTTTATCCAGTGTGTCAGGCTGCATAATATCATCAGCGATATGATGTGCCAGACGGCTACCGAATAGCCGTAATCTGGCTTCTCTGGCAACTTTGTACATGACCACCGCATCCCAGATGCCTGTGACGGGAATGGCGACCCATTGAAAGCCTAGGCGTGAACTGCCTTTGCCGAACACGCGCACCAATATGAATTTTATCAACAGGCTGCTTAATAATATTTTGGCTTTATACAACACGCCGACAAACAGCAGTTGGGTTTTAGGAACGTGCTTGAGCGGGTCTATGCCGAGGTAATGAATGACAGGGTCAGGCACTTCCAAAGCGGCGCGGGCGAGCATATTCGGTACGGCATCGGTGTCGGCTAAGTTGTCGTCATTCGACCCATAATGCCCTGTAATGCAGGCAAGTCCGTGTACGGTGCGCAGTCCTAACCAGAATAACACCGTCATTTCTACGGCTAACATAGCGAGGATTATTAAGGTATAGCCACTGTAATACAGGGCATCGCTAATCCGTCCTTCGTATTGCCATTCAAACCAGACACTGACTACCGTAGTCAACGCGCCAATACTAAACGCGATAATAGCGGCAAAGTTGGTTAAGCTGTTTGCCAGAGATGCCATAATTTCATCGGGCGGCAAATCATCAATGGGGATGTTTTTTATCGCACCCACACCCGCTTTTTGAGACAGGTATTGGTAATATTGAACGCCGATTTTTTCTAAAAAACCAGCGGGTTGGTCACGTTGGTAACTGGTTTTGTCGATATTTTCGGTGGATTCTGACATAGTGGGCTAACCAAGTTGTGGTGACAGGATGAACAGATTTACCGTTCGCCTCATTCGACAAGCTCATGACAGGCTTATAGCTCAGGACGAACGGCAATGACTTTAAATACTGGCAAACAGACCTACGCCTTCGATGCCCGCAATCGCACAACGCTCATCTTGGTCTGAACTGTCGCCGCTGATACCGACGGCACCGATAAGGCGATTATCGGTATCACGAATCAATACCCCACCTGGTGCGGGCATGAGTTTGCCGTCGGCAATATTGACCAGTGCATTCATAAAATCGGGACGTTGCACCGCAACACCTGCCAGACTGCGTGAAGACACCCCCATATTAACCGCGCCCCATGCTTTTGCAGTCGCGATTTGTTGACGAATCATGCTCGCGCCGTCTTCGCGTTGTAAGGCTTTTAAATGCCCCGCTTCATCCAATACGACCACTGTAAGCGGCGATAAATTCAATTCGCGGGCTTTATTAATAGCATTGTCTATAATTTGATTGGCTTTTTCCAGCGTTAATAAGCTCATGTTTCTCTCGGTTAGTTAAGTAATGGCAACAATTGCTGCCAGATTTTTTCGGCAATAATGGGTTGTGCCTGAGCGTTAGGGTGCAGTCCGTCGGGCTGCATCAGACCAGTCGTCAAGGCAATATCTTCTAATAAAAAAGGAATCACAGGGAGGTGCATTTCTTGGGCTAATTGCGGATAGACGTTATAAAACATCTCTATATAACGCTTGCCATAATTGGGCGGAATTTTTATACCCAATAATAAAACTTTCGCATTGACGTGTTGAGCGCGGCGTATAATTTCGGCTAAGTTGCTTTTCATTTGTGCAGGCGGCAAACCGCGCAAGCCGTCATTAGCACCGAGTTCTAAAATTAATATACTGGGTTTGCGCAGACTTAATGCTTGGTCGATACGCGCCAAACCGCCCGCGCTGGTATCGCCGCTGATGCTGTCGTTATAGAGGGTAAAATCGTGGTGAGTGTCGTTCAGTTTTTTCTGCACTAACGCCACCCAGCCTTGTGCTACGTCTATGCCATACGCCGCACTGATACTATCGCCTAACACCACTATCGACTTAGCCATTAAAGTCTGCGACATTAACGCCATTATTACTACACACAAAAATTTAGCCATTATGCAATCTCAAGATCACTCATTAAATAACATTATAGTAGCAGAACGTCTGGGAAAATCAGTGCCGACGGCGGATGGGATGCTGCATATTCTGTCATCCTTGGATTTGATAATCAAATCTGGCGAAACGATTGCGGTAGTCGGTGAATCGGGTTCAGGAAAATCAACCTTGATCGGCTTATTAGCAGGGTTGGATACGCCCAGTTCAGGAGCGGTTTTTATTGACGGAAAAAACCTGACCAAAATGAACGAAGACGGCAGAGCCGCCATGCGCCACGCCTTGATTGGCTTTGTATTTCAATCATTTCAACTCATGCCCAGTTTGACCGCGTTGGAAAACGTCATGTTACCGCTGGAATTAAGCGGCGATAAAAATGCCAAACCAGTGGCACTGGCATTGCTGGAACGGGTCGGCTTAGCGCATCGGTTGACCCACACACCCAAACAATTATCAGGCGGCGAACAACAGCGCGTTGCCATAGCACGGGCGTTTGTTACCAACCCCGCGATTCTATTCGCCGATGAACCGACAGGCAATCTGGACAGTAAAACAGGAGCGCATATTATTGATTTATTATTTGAATTGAATTCGGAACATAAAACCACCTTGATTTTAGTCACCCACGACCACGCACTAGCGGCACGATGCGGGCGCACCATTCGGCTGGAAGCAGGGGTTTTGTGTGATTAATGTTGTCCATGAAAAACACGAAAGGCACGAAAAAACTGTAGGCTGGGTAGCGTTCTTCTGCCCACCATTTACTGCGTAAAACAGATAAAGCTATTTTTAAGGAAGCAATATGACAACGCTATATGATTTTTCCGTATCAACCATCGACCAACAACAGCAAGCCTTAAATGCTTATCGCGGCAAAGTATTATTGATAGTGAATACTGCCAGCTATTGTGGCTTCACCCCGCAATATAAAGAATTACAACAGCTTTATGAACAATTCAATCCAGAACAATTTAGTATCCTAGCTTTTCCCTGCAATCAATTCGGCAAGCAAGAACCCAACAGCAACAACGAAATAGCCGAATTTTGCCAAACGCAATTTCATGTTACCTTTCCCGTATTTGCAAAAATAGACGTGAATGGTAAAAATGCCGCACCAGTATATCAATATTTAAAACAACAGCAGTCTGGCATAGTAGGATCACGCTGTATAAAATGGAACTTTACCAAATTTTTAATTGATAAAAACGGCATCCCGATGAAACGCTACGCGCCCTTTACATCGCCGCTGTCATTAATAGCTACGATAAAAAAGTATTTATAACATAAGTTTTTAGTAAAAAGTCCGTATATAAACCTGCGAGGTTTTAAAAACCTCGCAGGTTTGCCAAGGTTCTTATACATAGAAATTTATTGTTATAAACTTACCATGCGATACCGCAGCGCGTGGTAACGAGAGAAAAAGCGGTAACAACTATAATTATAATTCATCGTTTGCAATAGGATTAATATTGCATTTTACACACTACACAAGGGTAAAACTGGGGGCATAACAATGAAACAACCATATAAAAATAATTTACAACGCCATAACCAAACTATTAAATATAAAATCACTTGTGCATTTATCTTCGCGGCGGTTTTTGCAAACCCCGTTTTTGCCGATAGCCAATGTATTGAAGAAGCGATTACGCTGCTGAAAAAAACCTATCCCGAGCAATGCCAAAGAAATAAACTCAAAGTAAAATTATTAACCGCGCATCAAAATAACGATCAATTACTATTAAAAGAATTAGGTGGCAAATTGGATGAGCTGAATAACATCCTCAAACCGACTGACGAAAAATTAACAGTATTAAAAAAATCAATTAAAAAGAATCCAGACGACGAAGCCGATTTTAATACCGCCTTACTTGAATTAAACACCTGTGAATAAATAGTGCCTTGTTTTGTAAAGGTTGGGTTGGTTGATGCCAACCCAACTTGTGCAGCTACACAACACAAATTGTTTTTTACAATAGATTGAGTGATAAATCATGTCTCAATATCGTCGTGTCCGAACTTTAGGCGGTAGTTATTTTTTTACCGTGGTCACATATCGTCGGCAACGGTTATTAATCAATACCGACATTAGGTGGATATTGCGCGAGATTGTTCAAGAAGTGCGGCGGGAATATCCGTTTGTCATTGATGCGTGGGTGTTGTTGCCCGACCATACACATTGTGTTTGGACATTGCCCGAAGGTGACAGCGATTATTCAAAGCGGTGGGGGATTGATTAAAGCAAGGTTTTCCAAGCGGACAAATGAATTGTTTAAGCGCGAGGAATGGATGAATAAATCCAAAATCAAACACCTCGAAAGTACAATATGGCAGCGGCGATTTTGGGAGCATTCCATTCGTGACCAAGACGATTTTAACTGCCATATTGATTATGTATATTGGAATCCCGTTAAACACGGGTACGTTAGCCGTGTTGCCGATTGGCAATATTCGACATTTCACCGTGATGTTAAAGCAGGATTATATTCAGAATCGTGGGGCGGTGTTGATGTACCCACGTTTGAACCAACAAATTTTGGTGAGTAGAAACGGTATTTTAATAACAAGCGTAGGGTGGACATTGCCCACCCTACATGGATTAAAGCCCAAAACCTATTTTAGACTCCAACACATCAAACGCTTTCCTGCCAGCGTTGATACAGAACATACCACACCAGCGCACTTTGTACGCCCATGCAAATAATGGAAATGATCATGCTGTCGGCGACTAGCGGGAAAAATAACGCCGATACCGCTTTTAAATCCGCCGCCGCGAATATGCCGGGTAATACGCCGTAGAGCAATACGAATGACAGCAAAGTCAGGCTGAATGCGCGTTGTGGGTTTTTGCCGAAGCTGAAAAACAGGAAGATGCCGATGTCGCGTAGCAGGAACAATAAAATGGTGATGGGGTAAACGTGTAGTTCTTCAATATCGGCGGGATGTGTAAACGATAGCGGTAATGCCACGACCGCCGCTAGGACAAAGGTGACGCACCATAACGGCAGTTCTTCGGCGGCGCGTTGCCAGTTTTCCTGTGTGATGTAGGTGAGCAGGCGTTTAATGCGCATGGGTTCGTTATATTCGGTAAACACAATCAGGTAGCTGAGCGTTAAGCAGATGGCGAATGCGGTGGTATAAAAATACTCGCTAAAATGCTGGGCTTCGATAAATCCACCCGCGTAGACAATCAGAAACAGTGCGAACGCGAACCACACCCACGGCAAGGTGCGGATGCGTAACTCTTGCGTCATGAGGCGGTAATTACCGACTACACACCAGAATAACGCCCAGCAGACGGTCATTAAGGTTAAAAACTGGCTGGTGGTGCTGATGCCGTACCAACTGGCATCTGGCATAGCTTGTAAGGCTTGCGGGTTGCTTGATAACGGCATAATCCATGAGCCGATGGTAAACGCCGCTATGATTGCCAAGCCTGTGATGACGGAATTGCTGTTGATTTGTCCTTTGCGCAAGGCAATCAGGCTCAGTAATAAGCTGATATTCTGCACCAGTAAGCCGCTGGTAATCGCGTAGCCGTACACCCACAATAGATTGCTGAGATTGTCTGCCGCCAAGCCATACACCAGTAAGCAGATAACGCCGCCATACCACACGACTAGGGTACTGCCCAATAATTTGCCGCACACCATTGTCCACGGGTCTAAGGCGGATAAGCGTTGCGTGTCCCATGTGTGACTGCGTTGTTCTTCCAGTACGCTGTCTACCGCTTGCCGCGCTCCCCAAAACGACACCATGAGCAAGAATAACCCCAAGGCGGTTTGTGCGGTGATGCTGACTTCGTTATGAGTCTGGTTATCGAGAAAATAGGTGAGGGTGAAGATGATGCCTAAAATCAGCGGTACACCGACAAGGCGTGCCTGAGAAAATTCTAATTGCAGTTGACGTTGAAATTCAGGATTCAGATTCATGCGCGGTGCCTAATGGTGTCCAGATAAGCGTCTTGTAAATTGCTGGTGATTTTAGCGAATTCACACACAGGTAAGTTGTGGGATAACAGGGTGGTTAATAGTTGATGGTGTTGTACGCTGTCGCCTTGTATTTGCAGCCACGCGGCTTGATTGCCTTCGGTTTTTAATACCGTGAGCGTGTCTATGGCTTGCAATACGGCGGCGAGATTGTCCACAGGTGTTGCCAGTGTCAGTTTGAAATCTTGGGTGTGCGCGTGAGTGGTGGTTTTAATCGCCACTTGTTCAATAATTTTCCCTTCGCGCAGCACCAGCATATCGGTGCTGTAGGCTTCCAGTTCGGCGAGAATATGTGACGACACCAACAAGGTCATGCCCTGTTTTTGTAAATTCAAAAACAATTCCGCAAGTTCGTGACGGGCTTCGGGGTCTAAACCTGATGCAGGTTCATCGAGCAATACCACGCGCGGCGAGTGAATAATGGCTTGTCCGATAGCGACGCGCTGACGCAAGCCGCGTGATAACGTGCCTGCCAATACGTCCAGACGGTCGTTGATGTACAGACCGCTACTCACTTTGTCGATAGCGGCGGCGCAGTCGTCTTCGGCGATGCCTTGGGCGCGGGCGACATAATGCAGGCATTGACGCACGGTTAAGCGGTCATACAATCCGAAAAAATCCGATAAATAACCGATGACACGGTGGCATTCGCGCGGGTGTTCCAGCACATCAATATCATTAATGCGGATATTGCCGCTCATGGGCTGATCTAACGCCGCCATACAGCGCAACAGCGTGGATTTACCTGCGCCGTTGGGGCCGACTAATGCGGTGATGCTACCTTGTGGAATATGAAAAGATACCTCGTCCAATGCCCTGAGGTTAGGGTATTCAAAAATTAACTGCTCGACATTAATCATTATGCTGGGGTGTGGGTAGTGGTTGAAAGGCGGGTCGATTTTGGCACACTCTGGCAGAAATAAGAAACCGCGTGTGGCAACGAAATCATGATGGTAGCTCGACGATAAACGACTTGATTTGATACCAGATGATGCCCATCGCTTCATGGACAAAAACCGAGCTACAGCCCAATCCTGCCGCCGTCGGTAAAAAAGCCAGCATATCAATCTGATAGCGGGTAGTAAAAACAGTGGGGGCTTCGACCACCTGAAAACCCGCGCGGCGAAAGGCTTCGGCGGCGCGTGGCAAATGCCATGCCTGCGTAATCAGATAAATTTTAGTAATGCCCGCTTTTTGTAAAATATCAAAGGTATAACGGGCATTTTCAAAGGTATTATCGGATGAATCTTCCGTCCAGCTGACGGGAACACGAAAGTCCTGCTCCAGTATGTCGCGCATTTGGTGGCTTTCAGACACGCTGTTGCCCATCGGCTTACCGCCCGTGACTAAAATGGGGCGATGGGTTTCGCGGTACAACTTGGCACCATAGCGCAAACGTAACAACGTACCTGTCCCCGCTATATCCTGATTAGCATATTCGGGCGCGTGAAAATAACTGCCGCCGCCCAGTATCACAATAGCTTGCGCGTCAGGCGGCGGGTCAGACAGCGGTGTGGCGCGGGCTTCCAGCCATTGCAATGCGCCCTCTGACACATAAGGCGTGGCACATAACCACAGCACTGCCAATGAACCAATCAGTAAGCGTCGCGCCTGTTTCGGATAGCGGGGCAATAGTGCAATACTCACCGCCAATAGTACAAATAAACTTAGCGGCGGTAATAAAAAGACAGTAATCAGGTTAGTGATAAACCAAGACATAAAACAGAACCATTAAAGTAAGCTGAAAAACCATCTTACCGTAAAAAATTCGCTTACTTTACTCTCTGTGCGGGTTTAATTTTTCCAAACACACTAATTTCCAATCAGGTTGCACCGCAATCAACAAAGTGATTTGTACAAAACCTTGTTGTCCATCAATTGGATGATTAAATTGGCGTTCGCCACCTTCGCGTTTTAAGACCGTTTGGGTTTGCCAATAGTCAGCAAATTCTGGGCTTTGAGTTAATAACGCATCAATCAATTGCTGCATCATGACATTTTGTGGATGACGGCTGTAATCGGCGCGAAATTCTGCCACTAGACGTTGAGCGCGTTCTGCCCAATCGGCAATCAGTGTTTTAGCCGTGGCGGATAAAAAGACAAATTTCAATAAATTACGCTCGGTGGTCGATTCATCTAACCAACCGATAAATAATTCTGCGGCTTTCGCATTCCAAGCTCGCGCCGTCCAACAATCATCCAGCAAATAAGCGGGTTCAATAAAACCTGATGGTAACAGTAACCATTCGGGTAACACATCAATGGGCAAAATTTCGGGTTCTAATGGATCACGTTTTCCAGCTAAATCAAATAAGGTGACTCGTTCAGCAGGTGTCAAGCGTAGCGCGTCAGACAATCGTGCCAATGCCGCAGGTGATGCCGCCACGTCACGCCCTTGTTCTAACCACGTTATCCACGTTGCGCTAACTAATGCCGCGTCGGCTAATTCTTCACGTCGCCAGCCTGACGTTCTGCGTCGTGTGGTCGTTTTTGTTGGTGGCGGTAAATGTTCACGGTGCGCTCGAATGAATGCACCTAATAAACGGCGAGGATTTGATTCAGTCATGGGAGTTTTTATACCAGTATAAAATATCATCTTGTACCAGTTTAAAAATAAGAAAACAATAGCCTTGCGCTTTTTACTAATAGGAGTCCAATAGCTTTAGTTTTGGGATAAAACAGCTAAAGCGGCTTTACACCGTTAAAATACATAATAATTTAAAACACTACTTGGAAATACCATGAAAAAAACCATGTACGAAAAAATTTGGGACAGTCACCTCGTCGTCGATGTCGAAGGTCAAGCCCCCTTAATCTATGTTGACCGTCATTTAATGCACGAAGTCACCAGCCCGCAAGCCTTTGAAGGCTTGAAAATCTCAGGTCGTAAAGTGCGCAATCCGCACAGCATTTTAGCGACGATGGATCACTGCGTACCGACTAAAAACCGTGATTTGCCGATTGCTGATTTGATTGCCAGAAAACAAATCGAAACCATGGCGGATAATTGCAAAGAAAACGGCTTGAATTTATACGACATGAAAAGCCCCAACAACGGCGTAATTCACGTTGTTGTACCTGAGCATGGCTTTGTGCATCCCGGAATGGTCGTGGTGTGTGGCGACAGTCACACGGCAACACATGGCGCGTTTGGTGCATTAGCGTTCGGTATCGGCACTTCCGAAGTCGAACACGTTATGGCAACCCAAACCTTGCCGCAAAAAAAATCCAAAACCATGCTGGTGCAAGTCAACGGTGACTTGTCTAAATACTGCTCAGCCAAAGACATTGCCCTAGCCATTATCGGCAAAATCGGCACCGCAGGCGGTACAGGTTACGTTATCGAATACGCAGGCGATGCGATTAAAGCATTGAGCATGGAAGGACGCATGACGCTGTGCAACATGGCGATTGAAGCAGGCGCGAGAGCGGGCTTAGTTGCTCCTGATGAAAAAACCTACGCATACCTGAACGGCAAAGAATTTGCGCCTAAAGGTGCAATGTGGGAACAAGCGTTAGCGTATTGGAACAGTTTACCCAGTGATGCAGGTGCAGAATTTGATGCTGTTATTACTTTGGATGCCGCTGATATTGCACCACAAGTGTCATGGGGAACTTCACCTGAACAAGTTGTCGGCGTAAATGCCAACGTACCCGCGCCTGACAGTTTCGACAACGACGGCAAACGCAAAGCCTGTGAATCTGCATTAGCCTATATGGGCTTAACGCCTAATATGCCGATTACCGACATCAAAATTGATTACGTCTTCATCGGTTCTTGCACCAACGGACGTATCGAAGATTTCCGCAGTGCTGCCGAAGTTGCCAAAGGCACAAAAGTAGCAAACGGCGTAACCGCTATCGTTGTTCCAGGTTCTTACCACGTTAAAGAACAAGCTGAAAAAGAAGGCTTGGACAAAATTTTCATCGACGCAGGTTGGGAATGGCGCGAGCCGGGTTGTTCCATGTGTTTAGCCATGAACGGCGACGAACTCAGCAAAGGACAACGTTGTGCTTCTACCTCAAACCGTAACTTTGAAGGTCGTCAAGGTAAAGGCGGCAGAACCCATTTAGTATCACCCGCAATGGCAGCCGCTGCCGCCGCCGCTGGTCATTTTGTTGATATACGCAACCTATAGGAGTGCAAGCTCTGCTTGCAAGTCAGGCAAAGCCTGACCTCCAATAATTAACACTATAAGGCTTTTAAATCCATGCAACCTTACACAAAACACGAAAGCATTGCCGCGTTAATGAACCGCAGCAACGTCGATACCGATCAAATCATTCCGAAACAATTTTTGAAAAAAGTAGAACGCAGTGGCTTTGGTCAACACTTATTCCACGACTGGCGTTTTAATGATGACGGCAGCGACAACGCCGACTTTGAACTGAACAAACCAGTCTTTAAAGGCGCGAAAATTCTGGTTGTCGGCGATAACTTCGGTTGTGGTTCATCGCGTGAACACGCGCCGTGGGCAATCGCCGATTATGGTTTCAACACCATCATCTCCACCAGCTACGCCGATATTTTCTACAACAATTGTTTCAAAAATGGCATTCTGGCAATTATCGTCAGCCAAGCACAACTCGACGCGCTAATGGCAGAAATCGCCGCGAACGAAGGCGTGAAATTCACCGTAGATTTAGAAAACCGCACCGTCACTACGCCAGCAGGCAATAGCTTCACCTTTGAAATCGACCCATTCCGTCAAGGTAACTTATTAAGCGGTTTAGATGATATTGGCTTGACGCTGAAACACGTTGATAAAATTGACGCTTATGAAGTAAAACACAAACAAAGCTATCCTTGGCTTTGGGCATAAACCCACCACTCGTTCCCACGCGCCGCGTGGGAATGCCTTTGCACCGCGCTGCGGTGCAAGACGCAGCGCGTCTTTACTGCATTCCCATACAGCGTGTGGGAACGAAATAATTATCTTAGTGGTACTTATGAAAATAGAAGAGCTGGAAGCTGAAAAGATATATCGGGAAACAAGAGACACTTTTACTAATTGCATAAAACGAGCAACAGTAATTTCACAAAATGCTGGCGGTAGATATACAGAAGATAAAAAAATATTCTGGGCGAGCGTTATATTTACAAAACTTGTTGTGATAGTTCATAGCATATCACGTCTAGCTCCGCGTACTTCGCCAGTACCTGATAAACGTCCGCATTGGGATTATAGTTCTGTAGCCTCAATAACACGGAATTTTATCGAGTGCTATTTCTTGTTTTTTTATTTGTGTATTGATAAAACTTCTAATGAAGATGAATGGTTAACACGGTTTAATTTAATTCAGCTTCGGGATAATACCTCCCGTAAGCAAATTTTTAGCCAATGGGACTCTAATGATCCACAGCTAGTTGGGTTTGATGATCATCACAATGCGTTAGTCAAAGAACTTCAGTCTCGTAGTTTCTTCTGCTCATTACCAGAAAAGCGTCAAGTAGCTTTACTAAAAGGTAATGACGACGCTATGCTACTTACTCGAGATGAAATCCTTGATCGAATGGGTAAAGATAAAACACATTTTCGTGGTATGTGGCGTTATTTATGCGCACACACCCATTCCGCTCCTATTGCATTTTATCGTATGGCAGAAGATGGACGGGGTTGTGGAATAAAAGAAAACCAAGTTGATAAACGTTTGACCTCTGCGCTTTTAATGGAGGTAACTGATTTTCTTAATCTAGCCATCAGCGATATGCTTTTACTCTTTCCTGATGTAGAACAAAATCCTATAGTCACAGTTCGTAGCGGAAATAAGAAAGCCAGACGGCGTGGATAACTTGTTGTCTCGTTCCCAAGCTCTGGCTTGGGAATGCCTACCCTCAAGCTCTGCTTGGCGTTCGGGGCATATAAACGTAAAAATAAACTTGTTTTGCTCGCTGTCACACCAAGCGGAGCTTGGCAATAGGCGTTCCCAAACTGGAGTTTGGGAACGAGATATTATTTAAGGATATTTTTCATGGAAAAGCGCAGTTCATTATTCGCTCATTTAGAGTCACCGATAAAGCGCACTACTGAAGAGCAGGAGTTGGATGATTATCTTAATATTTATGAAGCTAAATTTGGTTATCTGCCATTTGGTTCTGATTTTCCAGAATTAACCATGAATATGTTATGCACCGCTATAGAATCGGGCATTGAGATAGGTGCTATTCCTTTACCACCTAATTGCCTCTCTTAATTATGGTGTCTCTCCAGTTTGGGAACGAGATATACCATCTGTTATTACTATGGTTAATTAAGGTGTGAAATGTCATCTACAATATTGTGGGTTAATACCGTAGTCAGTTTGATTGGGGTCGGATTAGGCGCGTTTTTGGCGGTAGGTAGCGTCATTAGCATTGCTAATATGCAAGTTTCGTGGGCTGGGTTGCTGTTGATTATGGCGATAGGTGTGCCAATTACGTTTGTTATTTCTGGTATTGGCGCGTGGTGGGCTTATTCAGCGAGTGCAACAAAGTTGGTCACTTATCTGATTGCTTTCCCATGGATTTATCTGACGGCGTTTGTGGTCGCGATGCTGGTGTCATTAAAACAGTAGTTATGTGCTTTTTGCACCCACGTTATCTGGTGGGCAATGCCCACCCTGCAAATTGAATTTATAGCCGCGTAACTCGTAACCCGACACAATGCGATACGTTGTCGGGTTACGCTATCGCTAACCGCGACCTACAAAAACGGGGTTTGTGGTGTCTGTCGTCGGTATTTCGCACTGTGATGTAATTTGTTTACATCTTCATGGGTACACCTGTAAAGGATTGCAGTATCAGCCATAAAAGCACACAGCCGATGACCAATAGTAGTGTTTTGATTTTTGTTTGCATAATAGCCTCGTGACGCTTAAGTCGCATTGGTGGGGAGCAGAGTAATCATAACCTATTGAATAAAAATAAAAAAATGAATGCCTGAAAATCTGCCGAGTTGACTGCGTGATAAGCGTTGCTGAGATACGAACGTCCTTGTTCGAGCTGGTATGTCGGCATAAAGCACGCATACCAAAAAATGACTTAGTGATTGAGTCCGTGGCTGTGATTATTGTTGTTTCCTCCGTGATTACTGCGATTCTGTTCTTGGTAGCGTGATGCGTACTCGCGGTTGTACCAGTTATCCTGCACAAATAACACGCGCTCATCGCAGGCGTTGTATGTTCCGCAGTGTTTACGCCAATTTTTCGCCTGCTTACGCGGGACACGCATATAGACCGGCGGTTGGTTTGTCGGTATCCGATTAACCGCTCGCGGCTGACGATAAATGATTTGTGGTTGCGGGTAGCCGTTAGGGTCAATTCGACCGTAGTAATCGGGCTGCCCCATGTTCATTGAGATTCCTTCATCAATGGCAAGTGCTGTCATGCTGGAAGTGCTGAGGATGAAAGCGGCTACTATCGACATTACAATCAAAAAATGTTTCATGTTGAATCCCATGTTGTTGTTAATTCAGTAACGGTAAAAATACAAGTGACGGATTGTCGCGCATCTGGTTTCTGACACTTGTTCTTTTAGAGAAGTTTGAAACGGTAATAATCCGCTTATTGTTAGCAGCAATCTGTACGCTGTAACACATATCAAGCTAATATAGATTTTGGGTAGTTCCTAAACACGGAGTGATGTTTATATTTTTGATAGCGAGGAGTACAAACCAGTAGTCAGTCTATTTTATT